>PFHO01000013.1:678-6567 GCA_002782345.1 Candidatus Moranbacteria bacterium CG_4_8_14_3_um_filter_34_16 | reverse complement strand
CGAAATGAGCAGGAATTACAAACTGATTTATTGAAAATTTTACACAAATATTAATTAATTTGATGGTCTAGAGCCTTATTAAAAAATAAGAAAAAACGAGTTTTAACATAATTAGCACTCGGACTTGACGAGTGCCAAAAGAGTGTGTATAGTTTGAGATGGAAATTAAAAAACATCAAAAAAAGACTGACATGTTTCAAAATTATTGCGAACGATAAGCTGGCAAAATTAAAAATAAAATAATGAGTGAAATTTTTCTTCAGATTGTAAATTTATATAATTAAGATTTATGAATAAACGCGACAAAAAAATTTTAGCGTTAGTGATTGAAGAATATACCAATTCTGCCGTTCCGGTTGGATCAAAAATTTTGGCTGAAAAGTATAAACTTGATTTGAGTCCGGCGACTATTCGCACCGTTATGTCAAAATTGGAAAGAGAAAAATATCTTTACCAATCGCATATAAGTTCCGGTCGCATTCCCACTGACAAAGCTTATCGTTTTTTTGTGGAAAAAATAATGGGAGAACAAGAATTAAGTTTGGCTGACCAAAAAAAACTTCAAGCGGAAGTTTTGAAACTCAAAGCTCAAAACAAAAGAATTTCCAGAACAACCGCCAAACTTCTTTCTTCATTTTCCGGTAGTTTAGCGATTAGCGGATCAGAAAAAGAATTTTTTGATTTTGGAATGAGCGAGCTTTTAGAAAATCCAGAATTTAAAAATATAGACGAGTTTTGCCGAATTGTGGAGGCTTTGGATTATATAGACGAAAATATTGATTCAATTCTTTCCAAAATGAAAGACGGGGAGACAAAAATTTTTATCGGCAAGGAAAATCCGATCAAGGAAATTTCCAATTGTTCAATGGTAGTCAGTCCATACACAAATAAAAACGGTGAAAGGGGAGTGCTGGCGATTGTTGGTCCCAAAAGAATGAAATATGCCAAGAATAAATCTCTTTTGGATTATGTCAGAAGTCTTTTGGGCAGTTCAATGGCTATTTTTATGATAATAAAGGGCGCAAGTCTCTCTATGGAATAAAATTAATTAGGTAAATTTAAAATAAAAAATGGAAAATAACAATTTTTTTGAATTAACTATCAAGGGAGTGGTCGTGAACGATTTGGGTCAAGTTTTGGTTTTAAAAAGATCAAAAAGCGACAAAAATGGTCCAAAAAAATATGATCTTCCGGGAGGAAGATTGGAAGAAGGAGAGGGTATTGAAGAATGTTTTTTACGGGAAATCAAAGAGGAATTAGGAAATAAAATTGAGATAGAAATTGATTCAATTTTGTATGCTTTTGATTTTCCCAAAAAATATGAAAAGAAAATTGGTTTTGACGGAAAGGAAATGTTGGTAAATGGAAAGGGACTAAGATTTTTGGCTTATTACAAATCCGGAGAAATTAAATTATCTGACGAGCATGAAAAATTTGAATGGTTGGAAATGGATAAAGCGATTGAAAAATTTAATGATGATGATTTTGAAAGAGACAAAAAGGAATCTGTTAAAAAAGCCAAAGAATTGATTGAGTTGAAAAAATCTCTTTCTGGTTGGAAAAGAGCGATAGCGGATTTTGAAAATTACAAAAAAAGACAAGCGGAAAATTCCAAAGATATTATTTTTTACGCCAATTTAAATTTGATTTTAGAAATTTTGCCAATTTTGGATAATTTTCATTCCGCTACCAAACATATTCCCGAAAAACAAGAAAATGAAGCTTGGGTAACGGGAATAATGTATATCCAAAAGCAGTTGGAAAAAGTTTTGCAAGATAATGGTCTTTTGCAAATTGAAGTTAAAAAGGGGGATGAGTTTGATCCGCAAATTCATGAAGCGATTGAAGACAAAAAATCTATTGAGAATGAAAAAAATGATATTACAAAAGCGACATCTAAAGGGAAAATTAAGGAAGTTTTGAGCAGAGGGTATAAAATGAAAGAAAGAGTTGTCCGTCCGGCCAGAGTGATTGTAGAATAAAGTGAAAAAAATTGAGAAAATTTTTGAAATTAATAATTTAAACAAATTTATTAAGCATTGTCTAAATTAGAAAAAGACAATGTCTAATAAGAAAAAAATATGTCAAAAATACTTGGAATTGATCTTGGGACAACTAATTCCGCTATGGCGGTGGTGGAAGGAGGAAGTCCGGAGATTGTGGAAAATAAAGAAGGCGCCAGAACTACTCCTTCAATGGTGGCGATTTCCAAATCGGGAGAAACATTAGTGGGACTTTTAGCGAAACGTCAAGCAGTAACCAATCCGGAAAATACTTTATTTTCCATTAAACGTTTAATTGGAAGGGCTTTTGAGGATGAAGAAGTGCAAAGAGATTTGAAACTTTTACCGTATAAAATTCAAAAATCCAATAGCGGAATGAAGGTGAAAATGGGTGAAAAGGAATATACTCCGCAAGAAATTTCCGCTATGATTTTGGGAAAACTTAAAGCGGACGTGGAAGAAAAGTTGGGAGAAAAAATTGAAGAGGCGGTCATCACCGTTCCTGCTTATTTTGACGACTCTCAGCGAAAAGCCACCAAAGAAGCGGGTGAAATCGCCGGACTTAAAGTGAGACGAATTATCAACGAACCCACAGCGGCCGCTTTGGCTTATGGTTTTGGGAAATCGGCTAAAAATGGATCTGCCGGAAAAGATGAAAAAATTGTTGTTTACGATTTGGGCGGAGGAACTTTTGATGTTTCTATTTTGGAAGTGGGAGATGATACAGTGGAAGTGAAATCCACCAATGGCGACACTCATTTGGGTGGAGACGATTTTGATCAGGTAATCATCAATTGGATTGTAGATGAATTTAAAAAACAAGAAGGTCTTGATTTAGGAAAAGATCCTTTGGCGTTGCAAAGAATTAAAGAAGCGGCGGAAAAAGCTAAAATTGAACTTTCTACCGCTATGGAAACGGAAATTAATCAACCTTTTATTACAACTGACGCTAACGGCCCCAAGCATTTAGTGATGAAATTGACTCGCGCCAAAATGGAAGACTTGGTAGGAGATTTGATTGAAAAAACTTTAAAACCAACCAAAAAAGCTTTGGAAGACGCCAAACTCTCAGTTAAAGATATCAATGAAGTGATTATGGTGGGTGGAATGACCAGGATGCCAAAAGTTGTGAAAACAGTGGAGGAATTTTTTGGCAAGAAACCCAATTTATCCGTTAACCCGGATGAAGTGGTGGCTTTAGGAGCGGCCATTCAAGGCGGAGTTTTGCAAGGAGACGTGAAAGATGTTTTGCTTTTGGATGTTACGCCATTGACATTGGGAATTGAAACGATGGGAGGAGTGCGAACGTCGCTTATTGAAAGAAACACTACTATCCCGGCTACCAAATCGCAAATTTTTTCTACTGCGGCCGACAATCAGCCTTCGGTGGAAATTCATGTTCTTCAAGGAGAGCGGGAAATGGCGACAGATAATAAAACATTGGGAAGATTTATTTTAGACGGAATTCCGCCAGCTCCCAGAGGAATCCCTCAGATAGAAGTTTCTTTTGATATAGACGCCAATGGAATTTTGTCGGTGAAAGCTAAAGATAAAGCGACCGGGAAAGAACAGTCCATTCGTATTGAAGCTTCCACCGGTCTTTCCAAGGAAGAAATTGAAAAAATGAAAAAGGATGCCGAAATGCACGCCGAAGAAGACAAAAAGAAAAAAGAAATCGTGGAAACGAAAAATATGGCAGACACTTTGATTTTCACCACCGAAAAAGCGTTGCGAGATGCCGGAGAAAAAATTACGGCGGAAGAAAAAAAACCGGTGGAAGAAGCGATTGAAAAACTCAAAAAAATCAAAGAAGGAGATAATATTGACGAGATAAAAAAGGCCACGGAGGAGTTGTCTCTTTCCGCACAAAAAATCGGAGAAAAACTTTATAAGTCTGCTCAAGAAAATGCCAATAAAGATTCTTCTTCACCTCAAAATGAAACTCAAAAAGAAGAAAATTCGGACGGAAACAGCAAGGTGAAAGACGCTGAGACTAAGGAAGAATCGTCGCAAGAAAAAAAAGAAGAAGATAAGAAATAAATTCCGGAAAATTTGGCGAAATTTTAGGCGCTAATCAATCAAAAAAGAATGGAAATTTCATCCATTCTTTTTTGGTGGAGGGAATATATTTTTAAGAAATTATACAAATTAAAAATTTTTTATTTTAGGACTTATACGTTTGACGAAAAATTAATAATGATAATCTCTTTCAAGTGCTTCAATCTTGAACTAGTAGGAACTTAATTTCACGCCTTATGCTTTATTTTAACGCAAACGCGTAAGTCTAAATTTTACCCAAAGAAAAACAAAAAAAAGTTATCCACAGGGGGGGGTATTATTATGTGATATATGTGATATAATAAAGCAGTAAAAAAAATTCTATGTTTTTTTTGCGTTAAAATAAAAGCGGACAAAGAATATGATTGACAATTTTTTGAGAAAAAAAACAAAGATAAAACCAAAAAATAAAGTTGCTGAATTTCATCGCGAATCTTTCCAAAATTTTCTTTCTTTCGTTTTGATTTTTTTCATTTTTCTTCTGATTATCTTCAACTTTTTTTGGTTTTTCCAACCGAATGATTACAACTGGAAAGGTCTTTGGAATTATCTCAAACCTTCTTCCCAAGTCAAAGGAGAAGAAGACGAGACTCTAAAATTTTTATCTGCCGACGGTTCCATCAAAATTGAAAAAACTGAGGATGGAATATATTTTTTATCGCTTAACAAAAATTCTGTTTATGATTACAATATCGCCAAAAACGCGGTGGAAAAAGACGAACTGGCGCGCCGAAGCGTTTATTCTTATCACATAGCAACCAACCAAGTCAATTCAAGAATTATCAAAGACAAGTCTGTTGATTCCGCTGATTTGGACAGCACTATTACTATCAGAAATTATCTGAGAATAGGCGAAAACAATCCTTCGCATTTCTCTTTGGGACGAGGAGATCTTTTTGTTTCAGATAATTTGGAAGTGGATGACGATGCCTATTTTGATTCCACCATTTATGTCAGAGATTCTTCTTCCATTTCCACTATGACCAGCGACACTTTGCAAACAGAAACAGCCAACATTTCCAACATTCTTTCCAATTCCAATTTAGCCATCAAAGGAAGATTGCCTGAAGAAGATTTTTTCAATGTGTATGATTTTGTCAATTTATATTTTCATCCTTCCGGTTATGTTTATTTCGGAGACGATGCCCATGAAACAACACCTGCCAATCCAACTTATGCCGGTAATGGCGATGTCTATATTAAAAATGATTTGGAAGTGGGTGGAGTGATTTATGGATCTATTTCCGGTGCTTATGCTCCTTCCGGAGATTTGGATATGAATATTCATATCATTTCCAATATCGGCAATGCCGGAACAGATTTTGACGCATCCGGCGGATTGACTTTGGCGAGCGACCTAACAGCGCCAAATGTGGTTTATTCTGTTTCCGGAACCACCAACAGGATCATTTCTGCTGGTGGACAAAATCCAGTTATTGATATCTCATCCGGCTATCAGGGACAATCTTCTATCACCACATTGGGAACAATTATCACCGGAGTATGGAACGGGACTTCTATCGTGGACGCTAACATTGATAATAATTTGACTATTGCCGGAGGAATTATTTCCGGAGCGAGCAACATAATGAGCTTGGGAAGCGATGCTGTCGGAGATATTTATTATCGCAATGATTCTGGATATTTGACTCGTCTTTCGATTGGAACTTCTGCTCAAGTTTTACATGGAGGAACAACGCCGGGATATGGAGCAATCACCGCCGGCGATATTACCGCCGATTCTTTGGACTTTACGGAATTTAAGGACACGATGAGTTTGGACACTTCCACTGATGTGGCTTTGGCGGAAAACAATTTCACCTTTTCG
>PFHO01000013.1:0-669 GCA_002782345.1 Candidatus Moranbacteria bacterium CG_4_8_14_3_um_filter_34_16 | reverse complement strand
AATGTCGGCATTGGGACGACGAGTCCGGAGGCGAAACTCCATGTGAATAATCTAATAACCGCAAATTTAGAGGCGTGGTTCACCAGTGGATACGGAAGCTTTATAAAACTTAAGACCCAAAACGGACAAAGCAGAATTACTTTTGGTAGTAATATGCCTCTCTTGTTTGATAGTGATGATTTGGGTACCACAAGAATGTTAATATCAAATACCGGCAACGTCGGCATTGGGACGACGAGTCCTACCGCTAAACTAGATATTTCCGCTGGTAATCTTAACCTTGATTCTACTACTAATGCTAATCAGTTTGGAGTAATAAGTAAAAATGGCACAAGGTTTATCCACGATTTTAACTATGGAAATAACGGAACGGTAACAACAGATGGTTTGAATACTTTTGTCGGTTTTAATGCTGGTAACTTAACGATGGGTTCTACGGCTACATCAAATTATCAATCATCATATAATACAGGGGTAGGTTATCAATCTCTCTACCGCAACACCACGGGCTACCGCAACACAGCTAATGGAATGGATTCTCTCTACTCCAACACCACGGGCTACTCCAACACAGCTAGTGGATATGCTTCTCTCTTTTCCAACACCACGGGCAATAATAATTCCGCCCAAGGTATGCAGGCCCTCTATTCCAACACCACAGGCAATAAT
>PFHO01000067.1 GCA_002782345.1 Candidatus Moranbacteria bacterium CG_4_8_14_3_um_filter_34_16 | reverse complement strand
GTAACTCGTTAATTTGGCTTTCTTGAGCATCATACTACTATTTTAACATAGTTTCTGATGGTCTAGAGCCTTTAAAGATTAATTTTTAAACGAGCGAATTTTGGTTAAAATAAAAAAAGAAAATTTTTTAAATGTGGAAAAAGAATTGTTCAACAAGGGATATTCTTTTTTTATTGGCGTGGATGAAGCTGGGAGAGGTCCTCTAGCCGGACCGGTGATAGCGGGAGCTTGTGCGCTTAAAACTTCTGATTTTTTATTTGAGAGCCCAATGTATGAATTGGTTCGCGATTCAAAAACTCTTTCAGAAATTCAACGAGAAAAAGTGTTTAATTTTATCCAAGAAAATTTTTGGGTGGGGGTGGGAGTATGCGATCATAAAACCATCGATAGAATAAATGTCTTGGAAGCTACTTTTTTAGCGATGAAAAAGGCGATTGTGTCATTGTCTCGCAACTTGAGCAATTTTTCAAAATATGATAAAAGAATAATCCTTGTTGATGGGAATAAAATAATCCCCAATTTTTCCGGGGAACAAAAAGCTTTTATCAATGGAGACAAATTTGTGAAATCCATTTCCGCCGCTTCCATAATTGCCAAAGTTACGCGAGACAGAATTATGCGTAAATATGACAAACAATATCCTCAATATCAATTTGGAAAGCATAAAGGATATGGGACTGAAATTCATATGGAAAAATTGAAAGAATACGGTCCGTGCGAAATTCATCGCAGAAGTTTTCGCCCGGTAAGAGAAGCGATTGAAGGCAAAAAGAATGTTTATTGAAAGCGAATGAATTTTTTCCCGAATGAAAGAAAAAATTTGATTTTGAACTGAAAATAAGCTAGTATTTGATTATGAAAAAAGAGATTGAAAAAATATTAGAGAAAGTTTTGAAAGAGCTTGAGAAAGAAGGAACGCTTGTTTTTGAGTCGTCTCAAATTAAGGTTGATTATCCTAGCGTTGAAATTTTTGGCGACTATACAACCAATATAGCGATGGTTATAGCCAAAATGACCCAAAAAAAGTCGATAGAAATAGCAGAAAGCTTAAAATTTAGTTTAGATAAATTTTTAAAATCAAATGCTAAGGGAGATATCTTTGAGAAAATAGAAATTGCGAAACCGGGATATTTAAATTTTTTTTTATCAAAACAGTATTTGCAAAATAAGGTTCAAGAAATAAACAATCTTAAGGAAAAATATGGAAATAGCAAAATTGGAAAAGGAGAAAAAATTCATGTGGATTTTGTAAGCGCCAATCCGACCGGACCGGTAACCTTAGGCAATGGGAGAGGAGGAACTTTTGGCGATGTTTTTTCCAATGTTCTTGAAAAAGCGGGATATAAACCTTGGAAGGAATATTATGTGAATGATTTTGGCAATCAGATAAAAGTTTTGGGGCATTCAATTTTGAAGGATGAAAAAGCGCAATACAAAGGAGACTATATTGACGCGCTTTCCAAAAAAATTAAAAGGGGCGATCCGTTTGAAACGGGTCAAAAAGGAGCCAAAATTATTTTGGAAGAAATAATCAAACCGTCTATGAAAAAAATTGGAATTTGTTTTGACCAATATTTTTTTGAAGAATCTTTGCATAAATCGGGAGAAGTTGAAAAAATTTTTGAAGAATTTTTTCAAAAAAAATTTTTTTATGAAAAAGATGGAGCTGTTTGGTTTCGAGCGAAAAAGTTTGGAGATGAAAAAGATAGAGTGGTTAAAAAAACAACCGGTGAAATAACTTATTTTGGCGGGGATATCGCTTATCATAAAAACAAATTTGAGCGAGGTTTTTCAAAAGCGATTGATGTTTGGGGAGCGGATCATCATGGAGATGTGAAAAGAGTGCAAGGAGCTGTCAGCGCTTTGGGATATGAAGGAAAATTGGAAATTATCATCAACCAGCTTATGCGAGTTCAAAAAGACAAAAAAGAATTTAAAATGTCCAAAAGAAAAGGGACTTATGTTTCAATTGATGATTTGCTTGAAGAAGTTGGACGAGACGCGGTGCGATTTTTCTTTTTGATGTATGACAAAAAAACGCATATGACTTTTGATTTGGATTTAGCCAAAGAAAAATCGGAAAAAAATCCGGTATTTTATGTTCAATACGCCCACGCGCGAATTTGTAGTATTTTAAAAAAAGCGACAGATTTAAATTTAGAACGCGGAGGGAAAATAAATTTAAATTTATTGATTCATAAAAAAGAGTTAAGCCTAATTCGAGAATTAAACAAATTTCCGGAATTAGTTGAAGAGATAGCTGAAAGCTATGAAGCACATAAATTGCCTTATTATGCGATAAAATTGGCAGATAAGTTTCATTCTTTTTATAACGATTGCAAAGTTTTGGATAATGAAAACATTAAGCTTACGAGCACTAGACTAAAACTGATAAAAGCTGTTAAAATAACATTGGAGGAAACGTTGTGTCTAATGGGTGTTTCAGCACCGGAGCGAATGTAGACAAACGTTTAATTTAAGAAATATAAACAATAAAGAGGTTGGTATTCTAAAAATATCAACAATAAAAATAAATGACAATTGGTTTAAAAAATATAAATTCTATTGAATTATTGTTAGGCAGATCGGCATCTAATTTAGTTAATAAATTTTTAAAAATATGAGAATAGGAATAGATGCAAGAACAATTTTAAATCCGGAAAAAGGCGAAGCTATAGGAGTGGGGCATTATACATATCAGTTGATTCGTCATTTGTTGGAAATTGATCAAAAAAATGAATATGTTTTATTTTTTGATTTTCATGTTAGACAAAAGGATATTAAAAAGTTTTCTCGTTCTAACGCAAAAATAAGATTTTATCCTTTTTCCGATTATAAAAAATATTTACCTGGAGCGTATAGCGAAATTTTGGGAGCGGCCACCTTAACTCGCGAAAAGTTGGATGTTATCCATACTACTTCTCCGGTAAGTCGCATCCCGGTAAGTTATCGCGGAAAAACAATAGTTACTTTTCATGATTTGGCAATCTACAAAGTTCCAGATGTTTTTCCTAAATTAAAAAGAACTAAATTTAGAGCGGTAGCCAGCTTGATGGCGGGAAAAGCGGATAAAATTATCGCAGTTTCCAATTCAACCAAGAAAGATTTATTGAATATATTCAAATGTCCTGAAGAAAAAGTGCAAGTTATATATAGCGGATTTGATGAAAGACTTTTTGCAGAATCCAACATACCGCGCGAAAAAATTTTAGCCAAATATAAAATCAACGCTGAAGGCAAGTATATTCTTTTTTTGGGGACATTAGAACCGGTGAAAAATATAACCCGTCTTTTTCAGGCTTATAAGATATTCAAAGAAAGTTGTGTCAAGAATGGAAAAAGATGTCAGCATAAATTGGTTATGGCGGGAAAAAATGGTTGGTTGGCGGCGGAATATAAACAAATTGTTAAAGATATGGGGATAGAAAAAGATGTTATTTTCACCGGTTATGTAGTTGGTGAAGAACTAGTGCCTCTTTTCAAAAACGCTGATTTTTTTGTAATGCCATCTCTTTACGAAGGGTTTGGAATGACGGTGTTGGAAGCATTCGCTACCGGAACGCCGGCTATTGTTTCTAATGTTTCTTCTGTTCCGGAAGTGGCGGGAGGTGCGGCGTTATTTATCAATCCTTTGAATGTTCAAGAATTGGCGGAGGCGATATTCAGTTTGTCTCAAGACGAAAAACTAAAAAATGAATTAAGAGAAAAAGGGAAAGAACGAGTTAAACAGTTTGATTGGAAAAAGTGCGCGAGTCAAACATTGGAAATTTATGAAAGTTTTAAAAAATAAAAATATGCCTAGAGAAGAAAAAAGGCACAAGATTGAAGTTCATGTGGCGGGGGTCTGTTTTAGAGAAAATTTTGAGGATATTGAAATTTTAATAGTCAAAAGACAAAAAAATCGTCAACTTTATCCCGAGAAATGGGAGTGTGGAGGCGGGCAAGTTTATGCTGGAGAAAATTTTGAGGAAGCGCTGAAGCGACAAATAAAAGAAGAGTTGGGATTGATTGTCAGAAAACCGTTAGTCTTTGGAATATACGAAATTAATGTTCCCGAACAGAAACAGAAAAAAATTCCCGGAATAAAATTTGTTTGTTTTTGGGAAAAATATCTGAACGGAAAAGAACCTCAAATTGATCTCAGAGAACATAGTCAATGGAAATGGATTTCTATCAATAAACTTTCTGAAATTGATTTTATACCTGGAGTGGAAAAAGATATAATGACGGGTTGGGAATTTTATTCCGAAAACAAAAATATCTTGCAAAAAAAAATCTTTTGAAAATGTGCCTTGGGAATGGCTATGTGCTACGACAGTTGGATTTTTGGGATTTGAAATGTCGTATTTAACAAAATCTCCCGTTTGTTTCAAGGAACTAGCAGAAGATAAATACAAATCAATTTGAACAAAAACAATTAGTCCATAATTCATAAATTTCCACAAGTATGACATTTTAGCTAAACGCAAAGGTATGACATTTCTATTTATTTTGACATAAAAAACGTCACCAGTTTTCATTTTTTGTAAAAATGTTATAATAAAATATGTTAATAAAAATAATTACAGCGGTGGCGTATGTTGCCATGGTAACGATAAATTTCTTGGCAAACGGTTTGCCGATCAATAACCGTTCCACCAGGGCGATATCGGACGCTTATCCCAATCTATTTGTGCCGGCCAAAACAGCCTTTTTCATTTGGGGTTTGATTTATCTTCTACTTGGCGGATATGTAGTTTATCAATTTACGAAAAGTGGTCAAAAAAAAGAAGAATTACTAAAGAAAATTAACTCGCTTTTTATCACCACCTCATTTGCCAATATCGCGTGGATCTTCGCTTGGCACTATGATTATATCGGTTTTTCGGTGCTCATTATGGCAGTCTTGCTAATACTTCTTATTAAAATTGCCGACATTCTTCGCACAGAACAGTTTACAGCACTCGAAAAAATTTTTATTTGGGCGTCTTTTAGCATTTACTTTGGCTGAATTACGGTAGCGACCATTGCCAATATTACGGTTTTTTTAGTGAGTATCGGCTGGAATGGATTTGGCATTGCGGACTTTATTTGGACAAGCATTATTTTGCTCGTTGGAGTGCTTATTGGAATTTTGCGAATACGCAAAGATAAAAATATTGCCTATGGTATGGTGCTTGTCTGGGCATATTTATGGATACTTTTTAAACATTTGTCGGCTAGTGGTTTTGGCTGACAATATTTGAGTGTTATCGTGATTGTTATCATATGCTTGGCATCGTTTATGTTCTTTGTCGGAAAAATTTTTTATAAAAAATAAATAATTTTTTAATATAAAACATATGGAAAATAAAATAGGTGAAAACAATCCAAATATTTGGAAAGGTGTAAAATTTTGGACTGATGAAATAAGAAAAGCCGGTGTTTACGACAGTCTTAGGCGTTTTAATGATGTGCTCACAGGTAAAAAAGCGCCTCAAGGTTATAGCGCCGGTTTTAGAAAACGTTGTTTTGGATGGTAGAATATGCGATATTTATCATACGGATAAAAAAAGGGACGATTCATATCATAGAGTCTTTATCCACATTAAAGAAAATTAAAAAAATGATTATTCAAAATGCGGGTGGCGAGTGTATCCGGCATTAACAGGATTGTTTCTTGGCGCCAGTTTAAGTTTGCCGTCAGCCATTATTACCAGAGCCTATGCGCCGATAATCGGAACAGGAATTGTTGGCAGTATCATAATTGGATTTATTGTTAAGGCGATATTATAAGAGGTGGCGCGCCAATGAAACTGGCACAAACTTCGGAAACGAAAAAGGAAAGGTTCAAAAACCCGCCCGTATTCCTCTTTGAGACCTCGCTCCTTGCGGGCGGGACGGAAGCCGAGGCGGAGTCCAAATTAATTTTCAGGTTTTTCGTCAAAAAAAGTTCTAACATCAATCAAAAAACACCGCCCTGTACCATACGGTACAGGGCTCCGCCTCGAACCATGTGGCACAGAGCCGTGCCGGATTCTCTCAGTTAGCGGAGTCCTAAACCGTACGAAGAACAAAAATGAGCTTCTTTTATGTTTATGTTTTGTTGCTAAAAGATGGAAAATTTTATGTTGGCTTCACTTCCAACCTAAGAAATAGAATACAGCTTCATAAAAAAAGCAAGGTTGAATCAACCCGTCCGAGACTTCCCTTGGAGCGAAGGCGGACTGCAAAAGTATATGGTGCATACTATTCAATTCAATCGGCATGACTTCGGCGTGACACGGTCCGCCGGAAGGTTTGTGAAAGAGATGATTATAAGATTAAGCAAAAAAAAGCCGTTGCTGGTTTCAGTGGTGGCTTTTATGATTGACTATTGACTTTTGAAAAGTTTTTTGCTACTTTAAATGCAAACAGTAGGCAGAGGTTTTGCCAAACTGTTTTGCATGTAGGGTGGCCCTTTCGTTTTTAGGGCCACCCATTTTTTATAAAATACCTGATCTTTTTCCAAGATATTTCACCGATTCCACAAAACTGAATCGGTTTA
>PFHO01000047.1 GCA_002782345.1 Candidatus Moranbacteria bacterium CG_4_8_14_3_um_filter_34_16 | reverse complement strand
TGTTATGGCGGAAATTTAGAATATACGGATGAGCTTTTGAAACGAGAAAATATCCTTTTTTCTTTTACTGGAAATATCACTTATGCCAAAGAAGGAGCGGAAATTTTGCGAGTGATTGAAAAAATTCCCTTAGAAAAAATTATGTTGGAAACAGATTGCCCTTATTTGGCGCCGGTGCCGAAAAGAGGAAAACGGAACGAACCGATTTTTGTGAAATACACCGGCGAACAAATCGCCAAAATCAAAAAAATGGATGAGGAGAAAATAGAGAAGAAGACTCTTCAAAACGCTTGGGATTTTTTTGGTTTAGAGTAAGAAAATAAGAACCAAAAAATTATTTTCTATTGACTTTTTAAAATTTTTGTTAGACAATAAAAAATGTTTTAAAGACAGTTGTTTTGATTATGAGAGAAGGAAAAAATAATTCAGGCGAAGCTCCTTGGTGGCAACCGGGAATGATTCTTTTTGGTCGTCTTTCCGGTTGGATCGCCGGTCCGGTTATTTTAGCAATTTTTTTAGGTCGCTGGTTGGATGAAAAATATGGAACCGATCCATGGTTTTTTATTTTTTTAACCGGCGGGGCCTTTTTAATTTCTTCTTTTGGAATAGTGAGAGATTCTTTGCGGGAGATTAAGAGAATTGAAAAAGAAAGCCCAAAAAAGAAGGAATAAACAAAATATTTTTTAGTCACAATTAGCAAGGAAGAGAATAATTATTTGATTTAATGAAAATCGCAAAAAACGAAAAGATTATTCATCAGATATATAAGATATAATAAATTCCAATAAAATAAAGAAAAGATGACGAAAACAGAAAATGATCAAAACATAAATCACGGCGAGTCTCAGGCGGAGATTTCTCACGAAGCGACTCTTTATGCCGAAACGATTTTTCGCGTTGGTAATTTTTCCGTTACCAATTCTTTGCTAAACAGCTGGGTGGCTGTTTTTATTTTAGTTGTTTTTTTTATCCTAGTTGGGAAAAAGGTTGCTAAAATTCCAAAAGGAGCGCAAAATATTTTTGAAATAATTTTAGAGCAAGCTTTTCAAATGGCGAATAGTTTGACAGGAGACCCAAAAAAATCTGAGAAATTTTTGCCAATAGCGTTAGCTATTTTTTTGTTTGTGTTGATCAACAATTGGTTGGGACTTTTGCCTGGTGTCGGAACAATTGGATTTATTGAAGAAGAATCTGCCGGTCAAGTTTTCGTGCCTCTTTTCAGGGGAGGAACGGCGGATATAAATACAACTTTATCTTTGGCTCTCTTTTCTGTTGCGGCTTCTCATATTTTTGGTGTTTTAACAATAGGCGCGTGGAAATATCTGAATAAATTTATCAATTTAAACGCTCTTTTGGAAATTCCGGGAAAAATAAAAAAAGACCCAACAATTATTTTGGTTAATCCTATTCATGCTTTTGTGGGAATAGTAGAGATTATCGGGGAAATAGCCAAAGTGGCCTCTTTATCCTTTCGTCTTTTCGGCAATATTTTTGCCGGAGAAGTTCTGCTTGCTTCTATGATGGCGATTTTTGCTTTTTTTCTGCCTTTGCCTTTTATGTTTTTGGAAATAATTGTCGGCTTGATTCAAGCTTTGATTTTTGCTATGCTTACTTTGGTGTTTTTTACAATTGCTACGGAAAAACATCAAGAGCATTAAGCTCATTTTTTGTTTTTAAAATAATTAATTTAATTTTATTTCGCAACGACTTTAAAAATCCAAAAAAATAGTCGATTGTTGAAATATAAAAATAATATGGAAATGGATTTAGGGATGCTTGCCAAAGGATTGGCGATTGGAATCGGTTCTATCGGTCCGGCGTTCGCTATCGGAAAAATTGGCGCTAAGGCGATGGAGTCTATTGGGAGAAATCCGGAAGCGGCGAGTAAAATTTTGGTGCCGATGCTTTTGGCGTCAGCTTTTGCCGAAGCGGTAGCGATTTACGCTTTGGTTATCGCTTTTTCAATCAAATAGGAATTTTTTAAATGTAGTGGTTTTATTCGGCTTCTCTTTAATCAATAATAAAGAAAAGCCGGAATAAAATTATTAATTTATTTTTTATGGAAGAACTTGTAAAAACATTTCATATTGAAACAAATCTTTTGGTAGCACAGGTGATTAATTTTTCTATTGTGCTTTTAGTTCTTTATAAATTCGCTTATGGACCGATTTTAAAAACTTTGAATGCTAGAACCAAAAAAATTGAAAAAGGTTTGAAGGATTCGGAAATGGCGCAAAAAAAGTTGGAAGATATTGCCAAAAAAGAAAAAGAAATTTTATCCGTTGCTAAAAAAGAATTTCAAAATATAATCCAAAAAGGAGAGGAATCGGCTTTAAAAAATGCTCAAGAAATTGTTGTCAAAGCCAAAGAGGAAGCGGATAAAATTTTGCGAAATTCCAAGATAGAGATTGAAAACGAAAAACGGAAGATATTGACCGAGATAAAATCCGAAGTGGCGGATTTGGTGGTATCGGCGACAGAAAAAATTATTGAAGAAAAAATTGATAAGGAAAAGGATAAGAAATTGATTGAAAAAGTTTTGAGTTCATAAATTTTAAAATGAAAGGAAAAGAGTAATGTCGTTAAAATTTTTAAAACGGATAAAGTTTTATGAAAATAAGTAGTTTGCAATACGCAAAATCTTTATATGAATCTGTTCAAGAAAAAACCCCGGAAGAGGCTGGAGAGATTGTTTCCGGTTTGGTAAAAATTTTATTCAAGAAAAATCAATTGCGTCTCAAAAATGAAATTATTCAAAAATTTGAGGCGATATATAATCGCGAGAATAAAATAATCAAGGGGGAAATTATTACACGAGAAAAACTGGCTGATGAAACAAAAAGTAAATTGGAAAATTATATAAAGAATAAATATGAAGCGAACGAAGTTTTTTTAAAAGAGGAAATAGACGAGAAAATAAAAGGAGGAATTATTCTGAAAGTGGGAGATGATTGGATAGATTTCAGCGTGGCGAAACAATTGAAAAATTTGAAACAAGCAATAACTAAATAAAAATTGAAAAATTATGAATAAAGATTACATAGTTGATCAGCTTAAAAAACAAATTGAAAATTTTGAAACCCAAATTCAAACGGAGAAAGTGGGTCAAGTGGTTGAAGTTGGAGACGGTGTAGCGAAAATATCCGGACTTAGAGAGGTAATGTCCGGAGAGATGTTACAATTTGAGAGCGGTCGTTTTGGAGTGGCGCTCAATTTGGAAGAAGATTTGGTGGGGGCTATGATTTTAGGATCTTATGAAAATATCAAAGAAAAAGAAATAGTAAAATCCACTGGAAAAATTTTATCTGTCCCTGTAGGAGAAAATTTTATCGGCCGAGTCATAAATCCTATTGGAGAAACTTTGGATGGCAAAGGTGAAGTGAAAGCGGAAAAATTTTATCCTATTGAAAAGATTGCACCAGGAGTGATTACCAGAAAATCTGTTAATGAGCCGGTGCAAACTGGGATTAAAGCTATTGATACGATGATTCCTATTGGACGCGGACAAAGAGAATTGATTATTGGCGATCGCCAAACCGGAAAAACTGCTATTGCGATTGACACAATTATCAATCAAAAAGGGCAAAATATGAAATGTATTTATGTGGCAATCGGTCAAAAAGAATCTAAAATTGCCAGAATTGTGGCTGAACTTGAGAAGAAAGGAGCGATGGAATATACCACTATTGTTGTGGCCGGCGCTTCCGATTCAGCTTCTTTGTCTTTCATCGCGCCGTATGCTGGTTGCGCTTTAGGGGAATATTTTATGGATAAAGGCGAAGATGTTTTGATTGTTTATGACGATTTAAGTCGACATGCTTGGGCTTATCGTCAGATTTCTTTGATCTTGCGTCGTCCGCCAGGACGGGAAGCTTATCCCGGAGACATTTTTTATTTGCATTCTAGACTTTTGGAAAGAAGCGCCAAGTTGGATGAAAAATTTGGCGGGGGTTCTCTTACAGCTTTGCCAATCATTGAAACTCAAGCGGGAGATGTTTCCGCGTATATTCCCACCAATGTTATTTCCATTACAGATGGGCAAATATATTTGGAAGCGGATCTTTTTTATAAAGGAATTCGTCCAGCGCTTAATGTGGGAATTTCTGTGTCGCGAGTCGGTTCGGTGGCGCAGATAAAAGCGATGAAAAAAGTTGCCGGAAAATTGCGTTTGGATGTGGCTCAATTTCGGGAATTGGAAGCTTTTGCTCAATTTGGTTCTGATTTAGACCAAAAAACCAAAGCGCAAATTGAAAGAGGTAAAAGAACGGTGGAAATTTTGAAACAGGATCAATATGATCCAATGCCGGTAGAAAATCAAGTAATGATAATCTATGCTTTGATAAATGGATTTTTAGATGATGTGGCGGTGGAAAAAGTAAAAGATTGGGAAAAAGATTTTCATAAATATCTTAATAGCTTCCAAAGAGAAACACTTGATTTGGTGGCGGAAAAGAAAGAATTGACGGAAGGAATAAAAGAAAAAATTGATAAAGCGATAGCTGACTTCAAAGAAGTTTATCAAAATGGACATAACGCATAAAATTCAAATGAAAAATATTTTGCGCAAAAATATATAAGTTATAAAAAAAATGGCCAATAATACCAAAGAAATCAGACGGAGAATAAAATCTATCGGCAATACTAAAAAAATTACCAAAGCGATGGAAATGGTGTCGGCTACCAAAATGCGTCGTGCGGTGGCAAGTGTTTTGGCTATTCGCCCTTACGCGCATAGCGCTTGGAGCGTGCTTACAAATTTGGCGCGAGCTTTTGAATCTAAAAATAAAGGTCTTTTAGAAGTGCGAGAAGTGAAGAGTGTTTTGATTTTGGTCATTACTTCCAATAAAGGTCTTTGCGGTTCTTTTAATTCTCAAATTATCAAAAAAATAAGACAGGAGTTGAAAGATCCTTCAAGATTGAAAATAAACAGAGTGGGAAACAAAAAGATAGAATCAAAGATTGCCAGTGAAAATTTGCAAGTGGATTTTATCACGATTGGAAAAAAATCCGAGGGAATAATCAGAGGATTATCCAAAAAAATAATTGCTTCTTTCCCCGAACTGACTTATCTTCCCAGCATTGAAAGTGTTCGTCCAGTGGTTAAAATTATTATGGAAGAATATTTAAACAAAAATTATGACAAAGTGGTGGTGGTATATACCGATTATATTTCAACCATAAACCAGCAAGCCAAGATTAGACAAATTTTGCCAATTTCCAAAATTGATATTGAAAAACAAATTGCCGAAATAGATGATACTGCCGGGGAATATGGTTTGGAAGAGCCTAAATTGGAATATAAAGTTGAACCCGGTCCGGATGAAGTGTTGGATTTCATTTTTCCTCGCCTCATTGAAATGCAGATTTATCACGCTGTTTTGGAATCTAACGCTTCCAAAGAATCAGTGCGAATGATGGCGATGAGAAATGCCACTGATGCGGCCAGTGATATGGTTGAGGATTTAACTTTGACTTATAACCAATTAAGACAAACTAAAATTACTCAAGAAATTGCGGAAATTTCTGCCGGTAGTGCGGCGTTAAGAGGATAGTTTTTAAAAATAAAAATTAATGTTTTCTTTTTAGATTATATCTAAGTGAAATTGCTTAAAAATAAACTGGGATTATAAAAAAGAATTATAGTTGCAATTCTCTTATTGGGTCAGTCGCATAAATATTTTTTTTAAATTAAAAAATATCAGTTATAATATAATTTTAATAATTAATGTTCAATTGAAAAATATGAAAAACACAGGAAAAATTTTGCAAGTTATCGGTCCGGTAGTGGATGTTGAGTTTGAAAGTGATTTGCCTAAAATTTATAACGCTTTGGAAATTAGTTTGGGGAATGAGAAAAAATTAGTTTTGGAAACTCATCAACATATTGGAGCGAACAAAATTCGTGCAGTGGCGATGGGCTCCACGGACGGGATCAGACGAGGGATGGAAGTGAGAGACACTTTCGCGCCTATTTCTGTCCCGGTGGGAAAAGAAGTTTTAGGGAGAATGTTTAACCTTTTAGGCGAACCTATTGACGGGATTAAGGAAGAAATTAAGGTTTCAAGAAGAGATCCGATTCATAGGGAAGCGCCTAATTTTTCCGATCAATCCACAAAAGCGGAAATTTTTGAAACCGGAATAAAAGTGATTGATCTTATTTGTCCTTTCATCAAGGGAGGGAAGGTAGGTCTTTTCGGTGGAGCGGGAGTGGGGAAAACAGTTACTATCCAAGAATTGATCAGAAATATCGCTCAGGAACATGGCGGGTATAGCGTTTTTGCCGGAGTGGGCGAAAGAACCAGGGAGGGCAATGATCTTTATCACGAAATGAAAGAATCGGGAGTTTTGAAGCAAACTTCTTTGGTTTTTGGACAAATGAATGAACCGCCGGGAGCACGTCAGCGAGTAGCTTTATCGGCTCTTACTATGGCGGAATATTTTCGCGATCAAGAAGGAAAAGATGTTTTATTTTTTATTGACAATATTTTTCGTTTTACTCAAGCTGGTTCGGAAGTTTCGGCGCTCTTAGGACGCATTCCTTCAGCGGTGGGATATCAACCAACATTAGCGGAGGAAATGGGAAAACTGCAAGAAAGAATTACTTCTACCAAAAAAGGATCAGTTACTTCTGTGCAAGCGATTTATGTTCCGGCGGACGATCTGACTGATCCGGCTCCGGCGACCACTTTCGGTCATTTGGATTCTACAGTGGTGCTTTCTAGATCTCTTGCGGAGTTGGGAATTTATCCGGCAGTGGATCCTTTGGATTCCAATTCAACTATCTTGGATCCGAAAATTGTCGGAGAGGAACATTATAAAGTGGCACGCGGAGTGCAACAAGTTTTGCAAAAATACAAAGACTTGCAGGATA
>PFHO01000012.1 GCA_002782345.1 Candidatus Moranbacteria bacterium CG_4_8_14_3_um_filter_34_16 | reverse complement strand
TAGACGCCTCAAAAAAAGTACCAGCCGCTTAATGCGGCAGATCGCATTGTTTTTAAGGTTCTATCAGGGTTATACAATGACGGATGTTCTCGATGAATATGCGATCAGGTTTTTTTATTTACTGGATGATATGTATAAAATCAAAGCGGAAGAGCAGGAAGCGATATCAATGGCCAGCGCCTATCCTTATATGAAAAAAGAAGATGCAAGAACATATATGTCAAATTTGAGCCGTGCCAAGCGTGATATAATAGACATAGGCAGAAACAATGATAACTATGACGGTTTGACTGCCTTAAAGAAATCGTTAGGCACAAAAAAGGAGAAGTAAATGGCCACAGAAGTCGGACGAATATATTATGATCTTGATTTAGATGATTCTAAATTTCAGGCAGGGATAGATAAAGCATCAGCAAAAGCAAAGAGTTTTGCGAATAGTCTTGGTAATGATTTACAAAAAATAGGGCAAGGGTTTTATAATATCGGCAAGAAAATGACGATCGGTTTAACGTTGCCTCTTGTTGCGGGAATGGGATTTATGGTCAAGGGCGCATCAGATCTTGTTGAGATAATAAATAAAGTTGATGTAGCTTTCAAGGATCAGTCGGATCGTGTAAAAGATTGGGGGAATACCACACTTACAACGTTTGGCATGGCAAAAGCCACAGCATTAGATGTTGCGGCTAACTTTGGTGATATGGCCACCTCAATGGGATTAAACACAGGACAGGCCGCGGATATGTCTATGGCATTAACAGGGTTGGCAGGTGATCTTGCTTCGTTTAAAAATATCAAGTTTGATGTTGCTAAAACTGCGTTGACTGGAATTTTCACAGGGGAAACAGAATCATTAAAACAACTCGGTATTATAATGACCGAGCAAAATATAAAACAATTTTTAATGAATAAGGGAGTTACGAAAAGTTGGAACGAGATGAGCCAAGCGGAAAAAGTCCAATGGAGATATAAATATGTTTTAGAAAAAACAAAAAATGCGCAGGGTGACTTTGCAAAGACATCGGATTCAACAGCAAATCAATTGAGGGTTATTCAGGAAAGAACAAAGGAGTTGTCGGCGAAATTGGGTAATAGGTTATTGCCATATGTTAATAAGATTTTAAAAAAATTGAATGATTGGGGAAAAGCATTTAGTAAGTTAACACCGAAGCAACAGGATATGATATTGAAGATTGCGGGGATGGTTGCAGTTTTGGGACCGGCATTATATATCATTGGCAAGATAACATCAGCCGTTGGATTATTGATTAAAATAATTGCATTCTTTGGAACGACTGTTGGAATTTACGTTGGTGCCGCTTTATTGGTAATTGCCGCTCTCGCCTTTTTAGCATATGAGGTTTATAAAAATTGGGATATGGTCAAAGGTTGGTTTATAGCATTCTGGCAAGTTTTACAAGAAGGAATATCAGTCATTGTTCAATTCTTTGTTACTGCTTGGAATATGATATTGGCCGTAGTCAAAGGTGTTGTTCAAGGGATCATCAATATTATATCGTCTATACTTTCAACTATCGGCAATATAATTTGGACATTCTTTGGACCCATTATAATTTTATTCTTTGTAATATTAGAGACTGTTTACAATGTGTTTATGTGGCTTTTAAATGGAGTGATTGTTATATTTAAATGGATGTGGAATGGTATTGTTGTGATTATGTCACCGATAATAAGATTCTTTTCAGGCATTGCTCAAGGAATATGGGGAGGCATCAAATGGGCTGTGGATAAGTTGGTAGGAGCGTTCAGTTCTGCTTGGAATACTATAAAGAACGTTTGGAAAGGCGTTACAGGCTTTTTCAGCGGTCTGTGGGATGGAATCAAGCAAGGAGTGAGGAAGATTACGGAAATCATACTATCGCCTTTTAAAAGGGCTTTTAATGCGATTGCGGATGCTTGGAATAATACTGTTGGATCAATAGGATTTACGGTTCCAGATTGGGCTCCCGGGTTGGGAGGCAAGGGTTGGAATATGCCAAAGATGCCGAAGCTCGCGCAAGGTACTGATTTTTTCCCCGGTGGTATGGCCATTGTGGGAGAAAGGGGGCCGGAAGAAGTTTATTTGCCAAGAGGTTCAAAGGTTGTACCGAACGGAAAGACTGGGGGAATAGTTATTGAGAGAATTGATATGTCAGGAATTGTGGCCACATCACCATCAGAGTTTAGGGCATTGGGTATAAAATTTATTGAATCAGTTAACGAGGAGTTAAGGGCTAAGGGAAGGCAGGAACTTGGAGGTTCAAATGCCTGATATGGAGATATATTTAGGTGGTGTTTTAATGCCAAAGTATTTAGCATTAGAAGAAATTGTTAAGCCGAATGCAAACGAGGTTATGTCGCTCGATGGAACGTTGAGGGTTGATTTTGTGAACACTCGCAGAGGTTGGAGATTAAAGTGGGGGTTAATTACTGTTGCAGACTATCAAACTATTAGAGATAAATTTGATGAGCAATTTGAAACAGGGAATATGCATTGGTTAAATATACCGGCTTACAACGTTTATGTTCAAGTTTATATGAAAATAGATAATAAAAAAATAAAGCATAATGGCAATTTTGTTGATGGCATTGAGGTCGAGTTATACGAGCAATATGCTATAAGTTAGGAATAATATGCAGACGGTAACATCACAATTCATAGCCGATTGCGGATCTAAAATCAGGAAACTTTATTGGGGATGTTTGATCAGCTTTCAAAAAACATTCGCCTCGGGGATTACTTTTTTTACAATTGGGACTTCAACAATTGGTGGAACGGATATTATAAAAGGTGTAGGTGATGTCGTTCAGGAGTGGGACAAATATAATTATACTGATTATACAAATAGAGTTATCAGTTTTGAATATACAAGAGAGCAGGATCCTTATTTAGGAGGAGGAGTTTTATCAATGGCAGATGTTACTTTAGATAATCACGATGACTGGTTTACGCCAAATAATCCGCATTCAGATATCAGAAGTCACATATTGCCTTGGAGGCCAATCAGATTATATGCGGGGTTCAGAAATGAAGCAGTGCCGGTATTCGTTGGATTGACAGAAAAGATGCCGTCTATTGATGAGAAAGGTAAAACTGTTACATTCCATTGTATAGATTTTATGCAGAAACTTTTTAACTATCCTTTGGATGAATCTGTTATTTATCAAAATCAAACGACCGATTATATAATTGGCCAGTTATTGCAATTAGCAGGATTAGGACCAACTCAATACATTTTAGATTCAGGGTTTAATATAGTAGATTTTTTCTATGCTAAAAAGGGAGATAAGCTCGGGACATATTTAAGGAAGTTGGCGCAGGCAGAATTGGGCAGAATATATATGGATGAGTATGGGATTATTCGTTTTGTTAATAGAACAAACTGGACAAACAATATTGCGAGTTCTTGGCATTTTGACAAGTCAAATATTTTAGACAGGAGGCCAAGCACAGAAGATAATTTAATTAATGTTGTAGAAGTCAAAGCAGATGTCAGAGAGGTTCTGGCCAATCAGAAGTTTTGGGAGCTTCAAACACCGATACAGGTTCCGGCAAATAGTTCAATAAATATTTGGGCTGATTTTTCTGATCCTGTTACAGGGGTTGATGATCCTGTATATATCACTTCGGCAACTACTTCGTTTTATACAACGAATAAAGAAAAGGATGGATCAGGGGAAGCATATAGTGCAAACATTTCATTATCAGCAATAAGTAAATTTGCCACCAGTTGCAAGATGACGTTTGCAAATGATAATGCAACTACGCCGATTTATATTACAACATTGGAATTGTTCGCTACTCCGGCAAAGGTTACTCATCAGGTTTATGCAAGATATCAAGATGATGATAGTGTTGAGGATTACCACGAAAGACCAGTAGTTATAGAGAATGAATTTATACCAGACGAATCAACAGGAAATTCACTTGCAACGATTGTTGTGACTGATAATAAGGATTATAACGATTACAGAGAGATTGAGGTTGTAGGGGCGCCACAGCTTCAAATAGGGGATCTTGTGGGAGTATCGGATGAGAATCAGAAAGATACATATTACATTACAAAAATTGTAGGAAAAATGGTTGATGCCAAATTCACGCAGGTTTTGACTGTTGTAAAAAAAACGATCAATAAATATTTCAGGATTGGTATATCTACAATAGGAGGGAGCGATCAGATTGCGCCTTAATCATTATGAGTCAAAGCGACAGAAAATTAAGAGAGGTATCAGTTCCATTTTTGGCAAGTGTGTTTGCTAATTCAATTGGTAATGAGGGGTTCAGGAGTGATCTATATATTTTTGACGCAGACACAGGAACGCCGGCACAAAATTATCAATTACGGATAGCGGTACCTCGTAATATGAATTTAGCAGAATGCTATTTAAATTTGATATTGACTGTGGCAACAGGACAACCGACATTGGGATTAAAAATTGGCATTGGAAGATTTAATGCAGATACATTTGATGTTGCAACATTTGATTCAGTTAAGGTAGATTCTGATCATCTAAAACTTACTGGATCAAGTAGTTATATTTCGGCAACCGCGGGGAATAAAATAATAATAGATGGATTGAAATTAACACAGGCAATGTATAAAAATGGCGATACATATTTTAATGAGGATGCTTTTGTTTTAATGTTGGGGTTTGACCGGACCGTATCATATGGAGCAGGTTATAATTTAGATGCATTGTTTGTTATGGGATCAGCTATATTGGGGGTCAAATGAGTGATACAGGACAAAAAGATAAAGGATACCCAAAAACTGATCTTGATGATCGTGATTTTGATATAGTTCTTTTATATGGAGGATCAGGAAAATTTGCTTGCATTACTCCATTGGGAGCGACTTATGAGGTATATGCAATTGAGGTTCCGAAGCATCTTATTTTTAACAGAAGATTATTATTACAGAATATAACATTAGGGTTTGATCCTCACACTGATGCAGGAGCTGATCCTGATTGCCCGAATACTCCGGGGTCCCGAGTTCCTTGGTATTTATCGTTTTCAGCAGACGGAGTTTTAACGGAAGATGAGATGGCGCAAGGAGTAGAGTTTAATCAGGCACCGCCATTTGATATTGAAGTTCAGGCCAATAGTTTACCACAGCCCACAGATGCAGGTTGGGATAATAAAATTTATGTTCATCTTTATTGGGGTAATGCATCATATGTGAGTTATGGGTTACCGACATTACAATTAGTTAAACACGATTACGATATAAAAATATGATAGGAAACAAAATACAACCATATAAATATAGTATGAAAATCGGAACCTTGGCGGATTTTGAATTATCAGGTTCGAGTTTAGTTGGTTTTTATTTGGTACCGCCAAAGAATGCTATCACTCTTGAGAATATGATTATGCATTTTAAGATTCAATTTGATGCTTCTTCTGCGGCAGGTGATAGAAAAATTAACAGGATTGTGGTAACTGATAATAGTTGGAGTGTAAGGACTGATGGATCAGAGTTTAGGGCTGATTATTTTAGGCCATTAACTGTTGATTTAACAGCTGATGGAAACAGGATTATTGATTTTAAAATGGATGTAACGTCATTAATAAATAAGAACAATGCGGATTACGCAGAGCAATATGGAGCGGATCCAGTTGATATTAATTGGGTATTTGTCGAGATGCCCATAGGTATAAATGATTTGGCAACAGCAGGAGTTATAAAATTATGGAAAGTAGAAGGCCTTTACACTACAAAGGGAATACGCTAAAAAAACAGAATGTGGATAACGTTGGGGATAAAATATTCGCGCGATCAAGATGTAATATTTGCGGGCATAAATTTGAGGATTACTCTATTATTTGCCCTCGATGCAAGAATTGTCAGAATTGCGGTTTGTTGAATAGATTTTCAGATCACTGTATTCGCTGTAATAATAAACTACCCGATCAATTCAAGAGGAAGAGAAAAAGGTTCGTGATATAATAAGTAAAGGAGATTGATAATGGATAATACACAATTGTTAGATTTTGTAAAAAAACAGGACCCGGGTATTGCAAAAATACTTGGTGGAATTATTACAGGTGAAATTGTGAGCAATGTTCGGTGTATGTCTTCAAAGTGTAAAGGACGTTTAATCGGTCAGATTTATAAAGATGGAACCATCAGAGAGGTTGCGGATAAAGAAGGCAAAGTTTATTTAAGGGCTTCGAGAAAAAGGTTAGATGGTTTTTATGGTTTTGAGTGTTGGTGTGGGGCTAATTCAAAAATAGCAAAGCAAGAAGAAGGTATTTTATTTCATACAGGAAACACACCGAGCAAGGCAGATGTTGAAAGGATTTATGAGGGGATACAAAAACATCCGAGTAAATATGCAAATGTGAATGGATCAATTAATGTAGATGGTTTTTTAATGGAGGGAGTTAAATAATGCCGGGAACTTATCAAACGTGGTCAGTTGTATTCGGTGAACAGCCAACGGCCGCAAAATGGAATATATTGGGAACTAATGATGCCGCTATGAATGATGGTGGAGGTCTTGGTGATGATATTATTGTCAACAGGCATCTTGGTGCAAACGCAGTTTCAGGCGATCAATTAGGTAAAATGATTGGTTGTATTTTAAGACGACAGGCTACTCAGAGTATAGCGAATGCAACTGATGTAACTATAAATTGGGATAATGAAGATTATGACCCAGATGGATTAAACGCATCTGGAGTTTTTACTGCTCCGAGTACGGGCATTTATACCTTTGGTGGTTGTGGTATTTTTGCTGGTTCTTCTGGTGGTACATATCGTATGATCAAATTATATGTGGATGATTCTTTTTACAATAATCATTCAAACTCATCTGATCCAAGCCATCCTTATATGCCATTTTCTTTTACAGTTAAACTAACAGCAGGACAAACTGTAAAGATAAAAGTTCGTCACAATTATGGTTCTGCTCTTAATCTTTATAATGCTTGGTTAGGAGTATTGAGAGTTGGCGCAATAAGTTCATCTTAAAGAAGGATTAAATGGGTAATATAGAATTTATTAAACAT
>PFHO01000010.1 GCA_002782345.1 Candidatus Moranbacteria bacterium CG_4_8_14_3_um_filter_34_16 | reverse complement strand
ATTATATTGATTAAATTAATCTCTTTTTCGCCAAAATTTTCAACTCTTGATTGAATTTTAAAATGGCTTCATTAATTAACGGATTGAATTTCTCATAAAGTTTTTTTTCCTTAACAATCTTTCCCGCTTCCAAAAGAGTTTCAAAAGTTCCGGCATCCAACCACTCTTGGGAAAATTCACTGACCTGCAATTCTCCTTTTTCAAGAAAAAAATTGTGAATTTCCGTTATCTCCAATTCTCCTCTCTCGGAAGGAATAACTTCTTTCGCCGCTCTTATCACGCGATTATCATAAACATAAAGTCCCGGAATGGCAAAATCGCTGATCCATTTTTTGGGTTTTTCCACAATTTCCACCGCTTTATGATTTTCATCAAACTTAACCACTCCAAAACGTTCCGGGTCTCGCACTTTTTTAGCGAATATCAATCCCCCCGAACGAAATTTTTTGATTTCCGAAGAAAAATTTTTCTCAAAAATGTTGTCTCCCAAGATCATAGTAACATTTTCTTTTCCAATAAAATTTTCTCCCATAATAAAAGCATCTGCCAAACCGCGAGGAATCTTTTGCACTTTAAATTGAAGTCTGATTTTATTTTGAGAAAAAATTGACCCCAATAAGTTCAGGTATTGTCCCGAATGTTCCGGAGAAACAATAATCAAAATATCTTTTATTCCGGCTTCAATAAGCGTGTTTAAGGGATAAAAAATCATCTGTCTGTCATAAATCGGGAGAAGTTGTTTGGATGTTGTGGCTGTGAGCGGAAAAAGCCTAGTCGCCGTTCCGCCGGAAAGAATTATGCCTTTCATTTTTTTAATTTAATCGAGTTTAATTTCCAAATTAGAAATATTTTTTATTTTATGGAACTGTATATGGGAAAACTTTTGCAAAAAATCATTACTTCTTTTTTGATTTTTTGAAGTGTTTTTTTATCATGAGAATTTTCCAAAGTTTGATTGATCCAACCGGCAATTTTTTTCATTTCTTTTTCTTTCATTCCGCGAGTGGTTACCGCCGGAACTCCAACGCGGATTCCGCTTGGATCCATCGGTCCTCGCGGATCATCCGGAATCACATTTTTATTTAAAGTGATGCCAACTTCATCCAACGCTTTCTCCGCTTCCTTCCCGGTTACTCCTTTGGAGGAAAATACATCCACGAGAAGCATATGATTATCCGTTCCTCCAAACATTATTTTGAAATTGTATTTTCTTAATTCTTTTTCTAAAACTTTGGCGTTTTTGAGAATTTGACGAGCATATTTTTTGAAATCCGGTTTTAACGCTTCTCCAAATGCCACCGCTTTGGCAGCGATATTGTTCTCATGCGGTCCGCCCTGAAATCCCGGAAAAGCCGCTTTATCAATCGCTGAAGCATATTTTCTCTTGCACATAATCATTCCACCTCGCGGACCGCGAAGAGTCTTATGGGTGGTGGTGGTAACAATATCAAAATATGGCACCGGACTAGGAATAACTTTCCCAGCAATCAATCCGGCAATATGCGCCACATCAATCATTGTTATCGCTCCAACTTTTTTAGCAATGGAAGCAAACTTGGCGTAATCCAACTGACGAGTATAAGCCGAAAAACCAGCTAGAATTAATTTTGGTTGAAATTCCTTTGCCATTTTTTCCAGTTCTTCATAATCCACCAAGCCATCCGCTTTAGTTTTATACCTTTCAAATTTATATATTTGAGCCGCCAAAGTTACCGGATGACCATGCGTTAAATGTCCTCCATGAGACAAATCCATCCCCAAAACTTTGTCACCCGGCGAAAGCGTCGCCATATAAGCAATCATATTGGCGGGAGCTCCAGAAAGCGGTTGGACATTAACATGCTCGGCACCAAAAAGTTTTTTGGCACGCGAAATCGCCAAAGACTCCACCGCATCGGTATATTTCTGCCCGCCATAATATCGGCGACCCGGATAGCCCTCGCTGTATTTATTGGTAAAAACACTTCCCAAAGCCTCTAAAACAGCTTCCGAAACATAATTTTCACTGGCAATAAGTTCCATTCCTTCCTGCTGGCGTTTCAATTCGCCCATTGTCGCTTGATAAATTTCTTTGTCTTGTTTTTTTAAATTTCTCATAAAAATTTTCGTTAGTTGTCAGTTATTTTAAAATAATGTTAAATAGTGTCTCAACTTATTTGATTTTAATTATTTGAAATTTATCCATTTTTCAAATGTTCCTTCAATGCCTCTCTCCAATCTCTTAAAGGATTGGTTTTAGAGTTTATGAGAATAGAAAGAAACGGTCTCTTCGCCGGACGAGAAAATGCTTTTGATTCCACCGGAACAATTTCTATTTTTTGTTTATTCAAAGAAAAAAGTTCCTGCGCTCCGTCATACCAGCTGGCAAACCCGTCATTGACTATATGATAAATTCCAAAAGGTTTTTGAGAATCAATGATTTCTTTGGTTTTTTTTGCCAAATCCGGAGCGTAAGTAAAACATCCTATTTCATCGTCAATGACTTGCAATGTTTTTTTTGTTTTGGAAAGTTCCAACATCATGTCAAAAAAACTTTTTTTAGAATTGAAAGAAACGGCCTTTTCCCCAAACAAACGCGACAAACGAATCAGATAGAACTTTTTCATATTTTTTTGAACATTTTTTTCTCCCAATAATTTGGTCTCGCCATACTTATTTATCGGACTAACGTGATCGTCTTCTTGAAATCCAATCTTGGGTTGAAAATCTTGATGCAATGAACAAGTGGCACAAGAGTGAGAGCATCCGGAAGGTTCCGGAATGGAAGGTTTGCCGTCAAAAACATAATCACTGGAATAGTGAACCAAAACAGCTTTGTTTTTTTTGGCCGCCAACGCCAAATATCCAGGCGCTTGACCATTTACTTTTTTTGCCAATATATATTCATGTTTGTCTTTTTCACACTCATCCACTGCATTATACCCCGCCGCATTCAGAATAATTTCCGGGTGGAGAAAGCTGATTTTTTTGTGAACTTCCTTTTCTCGAGTTATATCTATATCTTCCTTGTCCCAAGCGATCACTTTGAAATTTTTGTCTTTTTGAAAAACCTTTACCAAAGCTTGACCCAATGTTCCTTTGGCTCCTATAATAAGCGTTTTTTTCATAAAACTGTTTGATTTAATTATTATTTCCTTTTTTTGTTTCTTCAATCTTTCTCAATAATAAGACAAAAAAAGAAAAAAAACAAACCTTTCCTTTTTGAAATAAATCCGAATAAAAAAAGAGTTTTTTGAAATCTTTTTGCGTGTCCTTGCGTATTAAATGATATAATTATATAATTCAAACATAATAGGGGCGAAAATATAAAAACAAAAAAACCTGCCAAATGCGGAAAATTTCTTGAGTTTCGCTTTTGTGCGGGATTGAAAATATATGGAAGAAAAAAATAATAATAAAGAAAAAATTCAAGCGCTTCGTGAAATGATTCTCAATGCCGAAAAAACTTTACAAGGAGCCAAATCAATGCTTTTACAATTGGAAGGAAAAAAGAAAACCGGGCGAAAAAGAAAAATGACGGAAGAAGATGTTGAAAATGGAAAAGTTGTTGAAGGAATTTTTGACGGGCAAATTATGATTGGAACCGATGGCCGACAATATCCCATTCCAGCCAATTACGCTTCCAAATCCAAATTAGTGGAAAGCGATATGCTCAAACTTACCATCACTGTCGACGGATCTTTTATCTATAAACAAATCGGACCAGTAGAAAGAAAAAGAATAATTGGAATTGTGAGTCAAGACGCGGATGAAAATTTTTTTGTTGCCGCTGAAGGCAAAGCTTACAAAGTGCTTTTCGCTTCAATCACATATTTCAAAGTGGAGCCGGGAGACGAGGTAACTTTAGTTACCCCTCGCGACATTGAATCAGATTGGGGATCCATTGAAAATGTTTTGCAAAAAAACAAATTTCCCTCCAAAATTTCCGCTCCTTCTTTTTCCAGTGAAGATTTGCTCTCGGAAATCGCCAAAGAGTCTTCGCCTCAAATGAAAGAAAAAGGACCTAAAAAAAATGAAAAACAAGAATCTCCCGCAAACGTTTCCTTTTCAGATGATCTTTCCCTTATTGATGAATGGACTCCTGATATTGAAGAAATAAAAAAAGAGCTAAATAACAAAAATAAATCCGATGAATGAAAATCAAAAAAAAACTTCAAAAAATATTTTGTCTAAAAAAGATCTTCCTTTGGGAATCTTGGCAGGTTTTTTTATCGGACTTTTTTTGTTGCCTATTTTGAAAGTAAGCAATGAGGAAATTTATCTGAAACTCAAATTGGCAATTTTACCTTTTTTTCTTTTCGGCACTCCTTTGGGTTTAATTGTCGCCCATAAAATCAGTCAAAAAATTCCCCTCATTTGGCAAATAGCCAAATTTGGAGTTACCGGGGTTATTAATGTTTTGGTTGATTTTGGGGTTTTGCTTTTTTTGAGCTCTTTTTTCAAAAATTATTATGACGTATATTCCAATCAAAATTTTCTTAGTTTCAAAAGTTTTATCGTTTTGACAATAACTTTTTATTCTCTGTATAAAGCACTTTCTTTTATCGTTGCCAATATCAATAGTTATTTTTGGAACAAATTTTGGACATTTGACGGGCGGAACAACAAAAAATCGGAATTTTTTCAATTTTTCATCGTAAGTGTCGTTGGTTTTTTTGTGAATGTGGGAGTGGCGTCGCTTGTTTTTAATAGTTTTTCTTCTTTAAGCTCGCTAAAACAAGATCAATGGGCGCTTATCGGAGCGGTTTTCGGTTCTATCGCGGGATTATTTTGGAATTTTATGGGATATAAATTTTTTGTTTTCAAAAAATAATTTCCTGAATTTTCAAAATAATTTTCAATAAAACTCCCTAATCTTGATTTTAAAAATCAAGATTAGGTTTGTTCTATTTTTTTGATAGTGATATAATAATCTTGTAACGTTTTTAGAAGATTTTTTTTAAAGCCGGATTTTTTAAGTTTATTTTAGAAATTTATTGATTAAAGGGGAGCGTTTTTTTTGGAGAAAAAAACGCTCCTAGTTTGTTTTATGTCTCAAACTTTATACAGAAAATACCGTCCAAAAAATTTTTCCGAAGTTATCGGTCAATCCCATATTGTCAGAACTCTTTCCAATTCCATAAAAAACAATCACATCGGACACACCTATTTATTCTCCGGACCTCGCGGAACGGGAAAAACTTCTCTTGCTAGAATTCTCGCCAAAACTGTCAATTGCATTGACGCGAAAAAAGGAATTCCTTGCGAAAAATGTCCCTCCTGTCAGATCATCAATTCGGGAAAATCACTGGACATCATTGAAATTGACGCCGCTTCCAACACCGGGGTGGATAATATCAGAGAACTGCGAGAAACTGTGGCGTTGTCTCCGTCTTCTTTGAGATATAAAATATATATAATTGATGAAGTACATATGCTTTCTGCCGGAGCTTTTAACGCTCTTTTGAAAACGCTTGAAGAACCGCCCGCTTTTGTGATTTTCATTTTAGCCACAACAGAAATTCATAAAATTCCCGATACCATTATTTCCCGCTGTCAAAGATTTGATTTCACTCGCCTTTCCTTTTCTCACATAATTGAAAAACTTTCTCTTATCGCTAAAAAGGAAAAAGTGCAGATTGAAAAAGAAGCGTTAGAAATGATCGCTCTCGCCTCAGAAGGAGGAATGCGAGACGCCGAATCTCTTTTAGGACAAATAATCTCGCTGGAAGATAAAAACATCACCGCTAAAGAAGTTCAAGAAATTACCGGATCTTCCGACAAAAAAAATGTCGCAATTTTGGCAAAGTGCATCATTGAAAAAAAATCCTCGCAAGCTATTTCTGTTATAAATGAACTTTCAGCAGACGGAATTGATCTTCAAGTCTTGGCAAAGTCAACTATCAATTATTTGCGTCAAGTATTGCTTTTGAAAGTAAGTCCTCAATTGAAAAAATACCTCTCCTATGAATTAACTGCGGAACAAATTGAAAAAATGATTGATTTGACAAAAATTTCCCAAACGGAAGAAATCGTTTCCGCAATAGATTTTTTGAATGAAGCGCAAAACAAAATTTCTTCTTCCGTTATTCCCCAACTCCCTTTAGAAATGGCCGTTATAAAATCCACCGGAAAAATTCCTTCCCGGAAAAAAGAGAATGAAATGGAAAGAAAATTTTTTGAAGAAGAAAAATTGACTTCTTCCTCCGGCTCTATTTTAGAAAAAGAAGAGAAAAAAATTTTGAAACAAGAAACTTCTGAAAAGGAGGAAAATAGACAAGAAAAAATTTCTCCCGTTCCCGCGCCGAAAGCTCTCTTAAAAGAAAAACAAGAATTGGAAGAAAAAAAAGAAATTAATCCGGATTTGGATATTGAAAAAATAAGACTGAATTGGAAAAAACTGCTTTTAGACATTCATCCTTATAATCATTCCCTTTCCGCTTTTCTCTCTAATTGTGTCGCCAAAAAATTGGAAAAAAACAAAGTTATTCTAGCGACTCCCTATTCTTTTTATCAAGAAAAACTCAGCGCTCCTGAAAACCGATTGACAATAGAAAAAGTGCTTGGTAACATACTAAAAGCAAATGTTTACATAGAAGTTGAAATAGATAGGAATGTTGTCGCGCCAAAAGAAGAAAAAACTCCGGAAAAAGAAGGACGACAAGATTCTTTGATAGATGACGCGCTGGAAATTATGGGAGGAAAAATTGTGGAACAATGACAAAAATAAAAAGGATTATTTAGAATTTGGAGAATAAAATTGTGTTTTGTATTGCCCGGTAGCCAAGTGGTAAGGCACATGGTTTTGGTCCATGCATGCGGGGGTTCGAATCCCTCCCGGGCAACATCAATTTTAGAAGCTTTATAAAGCTTCTTTTTTTGTAGAGATAAATAACCTTCAAACTTTCTTTAATTAAGTGTTAAGAATTGGCTAAGATACCTCAATTATAACACATCTGAATTTCTGAATCATGATTTTCTTGATTGCAGGATTGACTTGATTATTTTTCCGCAAGTTTTATTTTTCACAATCAAGTTAATCATGCGAATCATGCGAATCAAGGTTCAAAGACGATAAAGTAGAAATCTTATATTGGTATTAGACTTATAGGCTTTCATTTCTT
>PFHO01000059.1 GCA_002782345.1 Candidatus Moranbacteria bacterium CG_4_8_14_3_um_filter_34_16 | reverse complement strand
GCCGGTCGCATTGCTAGCGACTGGTTCTTTTTTTCTTCTCCGTTTACGGATAGAAATTTGTTTTGTTCCATTGAATTTTCATTTATAAAAACATTGGTTTTTTTCCCGCCTTTTTTTTGAGTATAACTTAATTTAAAACAAAATATCTTATTTTTGGAATTTTTTATTTTTGAGAAAATAAAATCGGTAGTGTTTTCCGAATCCAAAGAAGTTATCTCCAAAGTTGTCTTGCGAACGATATCTTGACAATTTTCTTGATAAATTTTGAAATCAAATTTTCCTCCCGGCGCCACATCGGAACTGCCAAAGAGAATTTTTATTCGCGTTAAACCGTCTCTGTCGGCTTGAAATTTTTGAACAATTTCAGAGCTTATTTTCGCCTTTTCTCCTTTTTCCAGCGACCAATTTTGATCCGGAAAGGACAAATTTTTTTCCAAATCAAAAAATATCAAGGATAACAATCCGAAAAAAATAAGGCTTAAAACGAGTTTATTTTTTTTTGGCATAAAATTATAAATAATAACGAGAAATAATTACATTTAAAATCAGGTATAGAGAAAAAGAAAACATTAAAATCAATCCGGCGGATAAAATATTTTTGAAATAATTTTCTTTTCTCAATAAAGCTCCCAATCCGATAAAAACAAGCGCGATATGCGAAACTAAATTAGGCAAAAAATATCTTCCCGGCGTGCCTAAAATCAATTTTCCTGTTTCGCTGAAAACTTTCCAGTCTGCCATGCGGATGCCGAATTGAAGAGCGACTATCATTCCGATCAAAAGGAGAACATATTTTTTAGGAGGAAGAAAAGCCAATCTTTTTTTAGAAAACAAAAACAAAATTATTCCGAACGCGGAAAGTGTTTGAATTGTCCAGACGAAGTCAGTGAAATTTTTTTCAACAAAACCGTCAAACCATCCCAGCGATCCCCAATAAGTGCGGGAAGACAAAGCAAATCTTCCCAATGTCAAACTTTTAGAAAAATAATTTTCAAGAGACTGAAAAGTTTCAGTCAAATTATTTTTGAACGGCAAGAGAGAGAAAAAATTATAATTGCTCAAATAAACGATAAATATCAAAACAGCGATCATTGACAAAAAAGTTTTGATATTGATATTTTTATTTTTTTTGTAAAAAAAATAAAAAATCAATCCCAAAAAAGGCGCGACAAGAATCAGAGCAGTAGGCTTGGTAAAAAATCCCAATCCGATAGAGAGAAGCATAATAGTCCCGTTTTTCCAACTAAGACCATTTTTCAAACTGAGAACAGCGCCGAGAGTAAAAAGAAAAAAGAGCGGGATGAGGAGGACATCATAATTTATATTGGCAAAATACATTGAATATTTCGGTTGAAAAGCGACAATAGCGGTCAAAATCAAACTTTCTTTTTCTTTTAATTCAATGTTTTTGAAAATCAAATAAGCCAAAAAAATTCCCAACGTTCCTAGAAAAGTGGAAAAAATTCTATTGAAAAAAAATCTAACCAACATATCGCTACCACTTAATAATCTTTCCCAAAAGGTGGCGATGGAATAATAAAGATTGTTTCCGGCAACGATATCCGGTTGGCGAAAATAATTGTAGGGTTTCCATTTTTGAGAATTGATCTCTTTTTCATTTTTTCCGTAATATCCATCGGAAAAATTAACCGTGTTATAAAGTTGATGGCGGAAAACATTATAATCCGACGATTCTCCCACCCCGATCATTTCAGCGGAAAAATTATAATCGGCAATATTGAGACTGGTTATGCTTCCCAGCGGACGATCTGTTTTTTCCCAGTTTTTTTCTTTGGGTTCGGCGCGATATTGCAAAGAACTGTAATGTCTAGCTTCGTCTTGTCCGGTAAAGAGCGGAAAAAGCGCGGTTAAAAAAGCGCCTTTAAGAAAAAAGATTGTTAAAATCAAAATTAAAATTATTGTAGGTTTTGGGATTTTTTCCAATCCGAATTTTAAATTCATAAGATAAAGTATAATATAAACAAAAAAATGAAGCAATTTGCTTTTTTTTGATTTTTTTGTTAACTTTCTAGAATGATTTTTTGGAGCTAAAGCTTTGTGGAAAGCTTTAGCAAAGAGAAACTTGCAAAAAAAGGAGGAATCAAGTCATGTGGAAAAGAATAAGACGACGAAGAATTTTCAGAAAATTTCAGTCCCAGCCTTGGTGCTTGGGGCTGAAACTGGGTGAAGAAGAAGATTTTTCCTTTTCCTCTAAAATATTTTTTAGAGCTTGGGGAGGAGGAAACGCCAAAGCCAAAGCGCTTCCCAAGCTTAAAAGTTTTCTCTCCCGACTGGAATGTCAGGAAGAAAACTTGAGGGTGGAAGGCACACTCAAAATGATTAGGAGTGGAAATGGAGGAGGCAACATTTCCGCGCCTACTTATTTCATCGTCAAGAATTATTCTTGGCGGCGAAAAATTTTGGGATGTCGGAAGCCCTCGCGGGTTTTCCGGGAAGTCAAAAATGGTAATAACAATGACAATGGCAACGGCAACGGCAAACATAGAGGGAATAGTTGTCATTAGGTGAATGAAAACTTCTCCCCCAACACAACGCGTTGTGTTGGGGGATTTTTAGAATTAAAAAATGGAATTATCTTTGATTGAATAAAAAAAGCAATTTGACAACAAAGGGGCGATATTCTATTATTGAACTATGAAAAAAATCACAAACAGTGTTTTTGGTTGCTGTATAAAGATCTTTTGGATTTGAGAGTTTTTTGATTTTTTTTAAAATATTTTTTCAAGGCAAACTCTCAAATTCAGGAGAGTTTTTTATTTTGTTTAATTTTATAATTTTTAAAACTATATGATTTATAAAAATGTGCTAGAACTTATCGGAAACACGCCAATGGTTAAAATAAATTTTTTGAACGATAAAAAAAATGTCAATATCTACGCCAAGTTGGAGGGATCCAATCCCGGCGGGAGCATCAAAGACAGGATTGCGCTTAAAATGATTCAACAAGCGGAAAAAGAAGGCAAATTGAAAAAAGGAAAAACCATCATTGAACCAACTTCCGGAAACACCGGAATAGGTTTGGCGATGATTGGAGCAATCAAAGGATATAAAGTTGAAATCGTAATGAGTCGGGCGGTTTCAGTGGAAAGAGTGAAAATGATAAAAGCTTTTGGTGCCAAAGTTATTCTAACCGATGCCAAAAAAGGAACGGACGGAGCGATAATAAAAACCAGAGATTTGGTTGCGAAAAATCCGAAAAAATATTTTATGCCGGATCAATTTTCCAATATTTACAATAAAATCGCTCACTATGAAACAACTGCCAAAGAAATTTGGAATGATATGGACGGAAAAGTGGACTATTTTGTTTCGTCTATTGGAACTTCCGGCACAATTGTCGGGGTGGGAGAACATTTAAAAAAATTGAATCCTAAAATAAAAATCGTTTGCGCTTATCCGGAAAAAGGCCACTATATCCAAGGATTAAAAAATATGGAAGAAGCTATTGTTCCGAAAATATACGACAAAAGGAAAATAGATATATTTGTGACTATTCAAACCGAAAAAGCTTTTGAAATGACAAGACAAATTGCCAAAAAGGAAGGAATTTTTGCGGGAATGTCCAGTGGCGCGGCGATGGTGGCAGCTTTGGCGACAGCTAAAAAAATTCAAGTGGGCAATATAGTAGTGATTTTTCCGGATCGGGGAGAAAAATATCTGAGCGCCAAACTTTTTGGATAGATATGGCGAAGTATCGGAAGAAAAACTTGCCGAAATTTTGATTTTAGAAAACTCAGATAACTTGGAATGTTTGAAATGAAAGGAAAAGGGCAGACGCGTATAATAAATAAGCGAAAAGCCTGCATTGGCGGATTTTTTGGGCGGGGAATGAGTGAGAATTGGTAAAATTTGGTAAGAAAAGTCATTATATATAATGAAATTAGCGTTAATTTATATATTGTAGTATAATAATTTAACGATAATGTCTATGGTTAAAATTATAGAAGGCTTATTTTAAGGCAAATTATAGAAAAATTGCAAAAAAGCAATAAAATTGTGATTGTTTACGGTACTCGCCAATTAGGGAGACCACTTTAGCGGAAAAAATCATTAAGCAATTAAATTTGAAAACTCTAAAAATAAATGCTGACGAAAAAAAATATCACGACATTTTGGGTGGTCGCGATTTGAATAAAATAAAATCTTTAGTGAATGGTTATGAATTATTGTTCATTGATGGAGCGCAACGAATTGAAAACATTGGTATCAATCTGAAAATTTTGTCAGACGGAAAAAAAATTTGAAAATGATTGCGACAGGGTCATCTTTTTTGGGTTAGCGAATAAAATAAAAAAACCATTGACAGGAGGAATATGGACATATAATCTCTTTCCTTTTTCTTTTTTGACTTTCCAACGCACATAATGAAATACCAAGAGCGTTCAATTTCCAGTTATTTTTGGCACGCTTACACAGGAAGCGAAATAGATTATATTGAGGAAAGAGCCGGAAAATTTGAGACCTTTGAGTTTAAATATGGAAAAAGAAAAATTAGATTGCCACAGAAGTTTCTTGACAGCTATGGTAAATCTGATTTTAGAGTGATCAATAGAGATAATTATTTAGATTTGTTTTATAGATGATTTCAAACGCAAAGAAAAAATTGATGACCATTGCCGAAAGCCTGCATCGGCGGGTTTTTGGGCATGAGATGAGTGAGGAAATGAGAAAATTTTTGGGAAATTTGTCGTGGAGTTTTTTTGGAGGGATAATTGCTAGTGGGGTGATGTTAATAGTAACTATTTTGGCTGGAAAAAAACTTGGTCCAGAAGGTTTTGGTCAATATAATTCTTTGCTTTCTTTTGCAACCGCGATGACCTTTTTGTTTTTATTGGGAAATGATACTGGAAGTGTTAGATATTTATCTGATAGAGAGCATCAAAATAAAAAAGGAGAGATTCTTACTACATCTCTGATAATGGTTTTAATGCAAGCGTTAATTTTTGGGTTGCTTTTATTTTTATTTTTTGATTTTATTAAACATAAATTTTCTTTTGACGATAGTTTTTTATTTTTAGGGTTGGTTTTTTCTCTATTATTATCTTTAAAAAGTTTGCTTGATGGATATTTAAGATCATTTCATTTAATTAAAAAGCAAAGTATTGTAAGAATAGTTGATTCATTATTGGTAATTGTTTCATTCTTGTTCTTTTATTATTATCTTGGTAGGACAGAATATTATTTTTATGCCGTGTCTATTTCTATTGGTGTTACTACTTTTATTGTGTTAGGATTTATTCTTATTTCAAATAATTTTGCAAAATTTAGCTTCGCACAAGTAAAATTTCTTTTTAATTATAATAAATTTTTAATTTTTGGTTCAATTGCCGGATTTGTTATGAGCTTGGAGAGATATTTTATCGGAAAATATATAGGGACTTATGAATTAGGAATTTATAGCGCTTATTATGTGGCTTCTTTTCTTATAATCTCAAATTTAGGTGGAATTTTCATGAATGTTTTTTGGCCTGCTGCAATAAAAGAAAAAAATAACTTGAAAGTTATATTGGATAAATTAAACAGTTTGTTTCTTAAATCGTTTCCTTTTTGGATATTATTTAATTCAATCTTTGTTTTCGCAGTGATATTTTTCATGGGCAAAAATTATGCATTTAACAGTTTATATGTGATTTTATTTCCAATTAGCTCTTTTGTGGCTTTTTCTTTTTCGACTTTTATCAGTGTTCTTAATATTGATCGAATAAAAGAATCTGTGGTTATATCTTTTTTTTGTTATTTTATTTTGCTTATTCTTATAGCAACTTTGCAAAATATTATGTATTATTTGGTAGGGCAAATTTTTATTTATCTAATCTTTTCTTGGATTGTTCAAAAGAGATTGAATATAAGTTTTATGAAAATATAAAATGAAGAAAGTTTTATTTACATTATATAAAAAACATAGTCATTCTTTGTATAAGCAGTTTATTGACAATTCTCCTGCTGGATATGAATATTTCACACTGGATGATTTTTTTGATGAATTTATTTTTGAAAAATCATCTAATCTATTTTCCGAAATTACTGCCAAAATAAAAAGAAACCAAAAAATAGTTGAAGTTGCTGGGAGAAATAAAATTGATATTATTTATTGTTGCGATGGAATGTTGCTTTTCAACTCTCCTATTCCTTGGATTTTAGAATTTGAACATGCCACCAGCTTAATTGCACATAATTTTGGCTTATGGAAAATAGTAAAATATATTGTGCCGTTGTTATTGAGGCAAAAAAACTTAAAATATTTAATTCCATGGACTGAGGCTGGCATGAGATCATTGGAGAAAAATTTGAAAATCGGAAAAGGATTAAAGAGTAAAATTAAGCCTATCCATTTATGCCTTAATAAAATAGATAGCTTTGAGGATATTGAAAAAAGAAAAATAAAGCATGAAAATTTTTCAATACTTTTTGTTTCAAGTGTGAATTATAATGGTGAAGACGAATTTTATTCAAAGGGCGGAAGGATTGCTATTGGGGTTTTTGAAAAATTAAAAAAAGAAGAAAAAAATGTTAAGTTAATATTGAGAAGTAAAATCCCAAAAGAATTCAGTTATTTAAAAAATGATCCACAAGTTAAAATTTATGAGGACATCTTATCTTTTGATAAATTTCAAAAAATATTTCTGGAATCAGACATTTTCTTTTTTCCTGGATATCAAAGTCCCGGAATGGTTTTTCTGGACACAATGAATTATAATTTACCCATAATTTCAACCAATGTTTTTGCCAATAGAGAAATGATTAAAGAGGGAATAAATGGTTATTTAGTATCATTTCCAATTTTTAGTGAAATTCATTACCTGTTTAATAAATATGGAGTAAAAAATGTTCCATCCGGCAACATGGCTAAGGGGGACTTATTAGGTGAAGAAATGATTGAGGAGTTTGTGAAAAAAATAATCAGCTTAAAAATGGATAAAAATTTGTTAATAAAGATGGGTAAAAATTCTAAGGAGTTACTTTTAAAAGAATTTTCACTAGAAAAAAGAAATAATGAGCTAAAAAATGTTTTTGATGCAATATTTTAATTATAGATAAAAATATGAAAAAATTCACAAGAAGATTTGGTGGCTTTGTGTATAGGCTAATATGTCCAATAGTTGATCCAATAAATCTTATATTAGCAATTCCAAGATATTTTTC
>PFHO01000068.1 GCA_002782345.1 Candidatus Moranbacteria bacterium CG_4_8_14_3_um_filter_34_16 | reverse complement strand
GTTAATAAAATTTTTTAAAATAAAAAAATGAAACATTCCAAAAACAAATTAGCGCTAAAAGCGATTGTTTTCAGTCTGATTTTTTTCTTGCCGGTTTTCCAATCTCAAGCGGAAGAAAAGAAGACGCAAGAAGCGATAATTTTAGCCGATGTTGGAATATACAATGCTAAAATAAACAGTCAAGATAAAAATCAATTAACCATCAGCTTTCGTTTGGACAACGGCAAACAAGCTCAGCCGGATATCATTTATGCTGTGTCATTAAAACAAAAGAACGCGCAAGGCGGTTCAACGGTTGTTGATGAAAAAGTTTATTCGGAAATTATCAACTTGGCTGAAAATCAATCAATAGAAAAAGTTATCAGCTATACCGCTCCGGATTATTTAGCTGGCAATTTTGAAGTTTGGGTGATTAGTGAAAATAGTAGCGGTCTTCCATTGGGAATGGCAAAAGCGGGAGAGATAAAATTATCAGGCACCAATCAATTTATCAACATCCAACCAGAAACTTGTTTTTTGACAATCAAAGGCGACAGTGCGAAAAAAAAATATCTACCCAATCAAGGAGTGGACATAAAAAAAGAAGAAACTTTGATAGCGACTTGCGATATGCAAAACACTTTCAACGCGACGCAAACAGTCACACCTTTTTTTGAAACATATTTTCGCTCAATGTTTGGAGAAAAAGTCAATGAAGAAACCCAAACAGCGATAACCTTGAATTCTAACGAAAAAAGAACCGTAGATCTGATTTTACCCAAAGAGGAAAAACCCCAGGCTTATGATGTGGCGTTGGTTCTGAAAAACAACGCCGGGAAAGTCATTTCCAACAGAGTGGTTTTTCACTATGTTCTTTATGGCGCTAGCGCTACAATTCAAAACATTAGATTGGATAAAAATCAATACAAAAAAGGAGAAACCGCCAACCTAACTTTCAACTGGACAGCTTCAGCGGATAGTTTCCCGGAATCTCGTTTGGGCGGTTCGCAATTTTCCGATTTGATAGTGGTGGTTAGCATAAATGATTCTCGAGGAAATGCTTGCACCAGACCGACAGAGAAAGCATTAAAGGAAACTGATCAAATGAAAAATATGGCAATCAATATCCCGATAACTTCCGATTGCTCCGATCCCAATGGAACAGCGCGGATAAAAACTGCAGATGGAAAAATTTTGGACGAACAAGGTTTTCAATTGGGAGAAAAAAATGCGGTTTCTCCGCAGGAAATTATTCAAGACAAACCAATTCAAGACAAACCAAAAGAAAAAAATGGTTTGAATTGGAGAAGTATCATAATAGGAATGGTTTTAATTAGCACAGTTTTTAGTTTAGCCTTGATCTTTCTGAAAAAAGATCTAATAAAATTTTTGGGAATGATATTATTTTTCTTGCTAACAAGTTTCTTTGCTTTTCCCGCAAGAACGGAAGCGGTAACGTTTACGGTGCCGGGAGGATATGAGGGTGGTGATGGTCCATATGCCGATCATTATCATACGGGAGCAACATATTTGGCAACATTAGACAAAAAAATTTATGAACCCGGCGAAGAAGCAACTTTATACGGGGAGGCTATATCTCTTAGCACTTGCGACAATGGATACTGGGACTACGCTGAAATGACTGGTCTTATAGATAATAATGATTCTGACTGGGTTAGAATATTTAGATATATAAGAAGTTTAGATGGAACAGAAGGTAGCACTTCTGGTTCGTTATCAAGGGCGGTAAAAACTGCGCCGGGAGATTATGAAGCTGTTGTAATTGGATATCCGGCGGTTTCAACTGTAGATCCAGTAACTGTATTTTTACCTTATAAAGTCGTAGCGCCGTGTGTGGATAGTGATTGGGAACCTGATCCAAAACCAGAGGATATATGTGATGGCGAAACTCAAACTCAACTGGACAGTTGCGATGATCCTCATCTGGTTGTGGGAACTAAACAACCGGAATATGAATATATTTGCGATTATAGTTCTACTGGACTTTCTTGTGCGAATAATTGCGGAAAAGATATTATATCCGAAAAAGCCAGTTGTTTAAAGCTGTCTACCAATAGATGCGGTAATATTGAATCAAGCACGCTATGTTCAAATTGTTCTGATAAAAAAATACATTGTCCAAGTTGTGGCAGTTGGCAAGAAGTTTCACCTAAATAGGAATAAAAATTTGCGAAAAATTTTTCCACAAAAAACCGACTGAAGAAGTCGGTTTTTGTTTTTATTATTTTTTGTGCTAAAATAAACGAAGTTTTCAAATTTGGAAAATCTTTTTGTGGTTTTCATAAATAAAATATAATTAATAAAAATGAGCAAGAAAAGAGAAGAAGAAACAATTATTCCGAAAGAATTATCAACACTGCATAATTTTTCCGGAGATATAAAAAGAAGTGTTTTTGCGATAGCGCTTTTTTCTTTGGCGATAATTGTTTTTTTGAGTTTTTTTGAGAAAGCAGGAGTGTTTGGGGATTTTTTGAATCAAATCATTTCTCTTGCAATCGGTTGGATGAAATTTATTTTCCCCGTTTTTTTGGTTATTGCTGGTGGAGTGCTTTTATTTAGAAAAGAAACTTTATTTTATGTGTCAAAGATTGTCGGATTAGGAGTGGTTTTTTTGAGCACCAGTGGTTTTCTGCATTGGTTTTTTGCTTCGGAGAAAATGATTTTGGTGGCTAAAAATGGGCAAGGCGGAGGATATACTGGTTATTTTTTGGCTCATTTTTTCAATAAATATTTTGGCGAGGGAGGAGGGTTGGTGGTTATTCTGACAATTTTTTTTACCGGTCTCATAATAACTTTCAATTTTTCGGTAATTCAAATTTTTCATAATATAAAAAACATTTTAAGTGAAAAGAAAAGTGGCAAAGACAATCAAAAAGACAACCAAAATGAGAAAGAAGAAGAGACTCCACTGGAAAGGAGAGAAACAAAGGAAAATGAAACTGAAGAAAAAAAAGAAAAAAAAGAAGAAAAAAAGACAGAAGAAATTGAAGTGGAAAAAAATATCGGAAGAATGGAATTTGTCAATGGTCGCGACCAATATATTTCTTCTCAAATTGATATGGAAAGTGAAAGTATTTTTTCTCACAATTTAGAAAGAAAAAATTTTAGCGAGGATGAACTTTTGAATCCAAGTGTAGCCTTTGAAAGAAAGAAATTTTCCAAAAAAAGGAAATGGGTTTTTCCTCCGCCAGATTTATTGGAAAAAAGTTCTCAAAAGGCTAAAGCGGGAGATGTTGAAGCGGAGTTTTCAATTATTGAAAAAACTCTCAAAAATTTTGGCATTGAAGTGGAGAGAGGAGAACCACTAGTTGGACCTTCGGTGACTCAATATAGTTTTCGTCCGGCAGTGGGAGTGAAAATCGCCAAAATTTTAGCGCTTCAAAATGATTTGGCTTTGGCTTTGGCGGCTCGTTCAATCAGAATTGAAGCGCCTATTCCGGGAAAATCTTTTATCGGAGTTGAGGTTCCCAATAAAATTCCAGCGGATGTGCGTTTGCGAGATATAATTGATGAAAGAGAATTCAAAAAAAGGGAATCCGATTTGACTTTGGCAATCGGGAGAGATGTCAGTGGTGGTTGTTTTTTGAAAGATCTAGCTCAAATGCCCCATCTCTTGATTGCTGGCTCCACTGGAACCGGAAAATCTGTTTCAATCAACGCTATTATAACTTCTTTGCTTTATCAAAATTCTCCGGAGAATTTGAAATTTTTGATGGTTGATCCTAAAAGAGTGGAACTTTCATTATATAAAGGTATCCCGCATCTTTTGACGGATGTAATTGTGGATAATGATAAAGTAATCAATGCTTTGAATTGGGCGGTGGGAGAAATGGGAGAACGATATAAGTTGCTTCAAGAAACCGGATCGCGCGATATAGAATCTTATAAAAGAAAAATGAAGGAGGAAAAATCAATGGCAATAGGAGAAAGAAAAGAATGGAAAAATTTGCCTTACATTGTTATCATTATTGATGAATTGGCCGATCTTATGGGAAGTCACGGCAGAGAAGTGGAAGGCGCGATTGTTCGAATCGCTCAAATGGCGCGAGCGGTGGGAATTCATCTTATTCTTTCAACTCAACGTCCATCGGTAAAAGTGATTACCGGTCTTATAAAAGCCAACATAACTACACGAATGGCTTTTCAAGTGGCGACTCAGATAGATTCTAGAACGATAATTGATATGGGAGGAGCGGAAAAACTTTTAGGCAAAGGCGATATGCTTTATTCTTCTTCCGCTTCTCCAAAACCCAAAAGGGTGCAAGGGGTTTTTATCAGCGAGTCGGAGGTCAAAAGAGTGGTTAAATTTATCAAAGAAAATAATCCGGTGGCAAAAGTTGATTTGGAAAAATATCCGGAAGATATTTCGGAAAATGAAAAAAATTCTTATGAATCTGAAAAAGATATTTTGGGATTCAATAAATTGGAAGCAAGCGATGAAGACGGATATATTTTAGAAGAAGCAAAAAAAGAAATTATTATGGCCAAAAAAGTTTCAGCCTCTTTTTTGCAAAGAAGATTGAAAATCGGGTATAATCGGGCATCTAGGATTTTGGACATTTTAGAAGAAAAGGGATTAGTCGGTCCGTCCAATGGAGCCAAGCCGAGAGAAATATATTTTGATAGAGAAGAAACTGGCGAAAAAGAAAAAATAGAGTATGAAGATTCGTTAGAAGATCAAGAAAAAAGAGATAAATGGCAAATTTAAAGTTTTTCTATTATTATGTTAGAAAAAGGTTTTGTGAAAAAAAGTGTCGGAACATTAACGTTGGGAGAAAAATTAGCCAAAATCAGAAAAGATAAAAGACTTTCTCTGAATGAAGTTTCTCGTCTGACGGGAGTGCAAACAAAATATCTAGAATTTTTGGAATGGGGGGAATTTGAAAAATTGCCGGCGGATGTTTATGTCAAGGGATTTTTAAGAAGCTATGCCGATTCTTTTCAACTGGACGAAGAGAGTCTTTTGAAATTATATGAGAAAGAAAAAGGGATAAAAAAAAATTTGAAGACAAAAAAACCCAGCAAAAAAATAAAACCTTTGGAAATATCTTCTTTCGTTTTGACTCCGGCAAAGGTTTCTGTTTTGGCAATTGTTGGGTTGGTTTTATTGGGGATTTTTTTCCTTTATCGGGAGGTGGGAAATTTTGCCGAATCTCCTCGCCTGATTATTTTGACTCCTCAAGACAATAATGCGACAAAAAACAATGTGATTTCGGTAGAAGGGATAACTGATAAGGATGCAACAGTATTTCTGAATAATCAGGCAATTTTAGTCAATGACGAGGGAAAATTCAAAGAAAATTTGACATTGCGGGAGGGAGTGAATTACATTAATATAAAATCGGTAAGCAAGTTTGAAAAAACCGCCGAAAAAACAATTTCTATTTTTTTTGAAAATCAAAATTCTTTCGAACAAAAAAATTCTGAAAATGATGAAAAAGAAAAAATAGTTCAAAATGAAGAGATCAAATTGGAAATTAGAGTGGAACCCGGACCGGTTTGGTTGAAGATTGAAACGGATGGGAGTTTAGCTTTTAGCGGAACGATGTTTAGCGGAGCGATTCAAACATTTAAAGCCAAAGAAAAAATTGTTGTCAGCTCCGGAAAAGCCAATGCCACTTTTGTCAACTTCAATGGAGAAGATTTAGGCACGTTAGGAGAAGATGCGGGAATGGTGAAGGAAAAAGTTTTTTCCAAAAATCAATCAACAAATTAAATCAAATTAATGCTAAAATTAATTGTCAGCTCTGAAATTATTGAAAAATTGAAAATGATTAGCAAGATTTTTTGAAATAAATTTTATAAACTATAAACAAGATATAAAGTGCGACTTTAAAAAAAATAGAGGGATGACGCATTTTGTATAAAAAAAGTATGAAAAAAGAGAAGGGAAAAACTATCGGAGTTTTGGAAACAATCCGAGAAAAATTTGGCGAAGGAGTGATAATGAAATTGGGTGATATAAAAAAAGTGGATGTAGAATCAATTTCTACCAGTTCTATTTCTTTGGATATTGCTTTGGGAATTGGCGGAATTCCGCGAGGGAGAGTGGTGGAAGTTTATGGTCCGGAATCTTCCGGAAAGACAACTTTGACTCTTCATATTATCGCTAACGCACAGAAAAAAGGCGGAGTAGCGGCTTTTATTGATGCGGAGCATGCGTTGGATCCGGAATACGCTCGAAAAATCGGGGTGGAAATAAACGATTTGTTGATTTCTCAACCGGATAATGGCGAGCAGGCGTTGGATATCGTGGAAGCGCTAGTTAGCTCCGGGGAAATTAGCATTATTGTGGTTGACAGTGTGGCGGCACTAGTTCCCAGAGCGGAGATTGAAGGAGAAATGGGAGATCAACATATTGGTCGTCAAGCACGTCTAATGTCTCAAGCACTCCGCAAACTTACGGCTATCATCGCTCGTTCCAATTGCACGGTTATTTTTATCAATCAGATCAGAATGAAAATCGGAGTGATGTTCGGCAATCCAGAAACTACCACTGGAGGGAATGCTTTGAAGTTTTATTCTTCTGTTAGAATTGAAGTGCGTCGTTCAGCTCAAATTAAAAAGGGCGAAGAAATTGTGGGCAATCGTACCAAGGTGAAAATAGTCAAAAACAAAGTGGCGCCACCTTTCAAAACGGCGGAATTTGACATTATGTATAATGAAGGGATTTCCGTTCCAGGAGATGTTTTGGACACGGCGGTCAAATTTGAAGTAGTTGATAAGAAAGGAAATTCATACAGTTTTGGAGAAATAAAATTGGGGACTGGAAGAGAAAAGGCCAAACTTACTCTCAAAGAAGATCCAAAACTCATTGAAGAAATTATTCAGAAAACATTTTTGAAGATAAAAGAAAAAGAAGAATAAAAATATGATAGTGTTTGGATAAAACAATTATTCTCAAAAAAAATGTTTTTTTTGGAAAGTCAATTCAAACAGGGTTTACGCATTTTCTTTGGGAAAAACAATAAAAGATAAAATTTATGAAATTTGCTAAATTTTTTTAAGGAACAAAAATTATTTTAGTTTCAAAAAATTTTCCTCTTGTTTTTTTGTGTAAAAATAAGTTCTACCAAATTCAAAAACCGACTTATCCAGTCGGTTTTTGTTTTCACAAAAAAAGTTATCCACAGGGAGTGGTTATTGTTATTATTATTCTGTGGTATAATGAAATTGGAAAATTTGAAAGAAAAAAATCGTTTTATTTTTTCAATTTTTTTGGCAAAAAAAGAATTAGAAAATATTAGCATTATATTTTAGACAAAGATCCGACTTTTAAAAAATAGATAATTAAAATAAAAAGTTTATAAAAAGAAAAAGGAAGAGGCATAATTTTTCAAAAAATTTTTGCAGTTTAGCTTTAGCGA
>PFHO01000043.1 GCA_002782345.1 Candidatus Moranbacteria bacterium CG_4_8_14_3_um_filter_34_16 | reverse complement strand
CCACCATATTTTCCGCTGGCAATCCATGGCAATCCCAACCCCAACGTCTTTCCACGCGATAACCTTTCATTGTCCAATAGCGAGGAACGGCATCTTTAACAATAGAAGACAACAATGTTCCATAATGTGGCACGCCGGTAATAAATGGCGGTCCGTCATAAAAACTATAATACTTATCCTTGCTTCTCCTTTCCACAGATTTTTGAAAGATTTTATCCTTTTTCCAAAACTGAATAATTTCTCTTTCCATCTCGGCATATTTTTTTCTGGTATCAACTTTTTTAAACATAAAATTAAAATATTAGGATTTACGCGTTTACCTGAAAATCTATTTATGTAGCCAGTGCAATGACAGAACTATAATCAACAATTCCTATCTATAATCTTAATTTATTTTTTTGTAATTTCAGCGAACAATAGATTTGAAGGGAAATGCGTAAGTCCTAAATATAAAATTAAAAAAACGCCCAAAAACTTATGTTAAGGACGATTGAATATCGTGGTACCACCTTAATTTAGTTGATTAGTTTCTCAGTTTCTTGGTTAACCGATTTTACGCCCAATTAACCAATAAATTCTAACTAAAAAACCCTTTATTACAGCTATTACGGGCTTACCCGGCAGGTTCTACTCGCCTTTTGAAAGTTTTCTTCCCACAGCTTCGGAATTGATATTTCCTTAAACGCTTTTAAAATCTTATGCACAACTATATACTATTTTGATTATTTTGTAAAACAAAGTCACAAAAATGAAAAATTTTTTTTAAAGTCCAACTTCTTCTTTTTTGATTAAATGTTCCGGATAAGTTTTAGAAAAAATTGTTTGTCCGCTTCGCGGATCGGAAAGAAAATAAAGATATTCCGATTCTTCAGGATAAATGGCCGACTCAATAGACTCTTTCCCGGGATTGTTAATCGGTCCCAGCGGAAGCCCTACAAATTTGTATGTATTATAAGGAGAATTGGTTTCAATATCAGAAAGAGAATACTTTTCTTTTTTCTCTCCCGTCGCGTAAGTAAGCGTGATATCGCTTTGAAGAGGCATATTTTCTTCAATTCTTTTCCAAAATATCCCACTTACCAATTCGCGATCTTTTTTGGTTTTCACTTCCATTTCCAAAATACTTGCCATTGTAACAATTTCCCTTATGCTTCTTTTTTGAATTTTTGTCTCATCTCTCAAATTTTGATTTAATTTTGCGTCAAAATTATCCAGCATTCGCCCAACAATATTTTCGGTGCTAATATCGCTTTTGAAAAAATAGGTGTCGGGAAAAAGATATCCTTCCAAATTCAAAACTTTTTCCTCAGACAAATAACTGTATCTTTTTTTCAAATCTTGCGGATTTTCAACTATTTTCAAAAAATTATCTCCAGGAAGTCCGTTTTCATTCAATCTTTTCGCCATTTGGCGAGAATCAAATCCTTCAGGAAAAGTTACCCGAATAAATTTCTCCTGAGGATTGGTGATTATTCTGGCAATCTCGCCGATTGTCATTGATTGAAAAATTTGGTATTCTCCGGGATAAATTTTTTCCCAAAGATTATTCACTTTAAGATAATAATAAAAATATATTTTCCCCGAAATAAAACCTTCTTGTTTCAGCCGAACCGCAATATCGGAAACACTTTCCCCTTTTTCAATTAAAAACATTTTCGAAGAAGAATTGTCGCCGTGAGAATAATAAACTTGATTTCTAAAATAAAAAAAACCGCCAATCGCGAACAGTCCCCCGACCAAAATAAAAATTAATTTTTTTTTCATCGTATTGTGTGCTTTTAATATTCATTTACATTCAAATTTGCGAATATGGTATTTTCAAATTTGAAAAATCATTTCAAAATTATTCCCGCCTGCCTTTTTATTTAAAAATTGTCTTATTATTTTAAGTAAGCTTGCCATATTACTTCAAAAAAAGTGAATATCATTTTTTTTATTCCTGCAAAAACCATTAATCAGCCACAAAAAAAATTATATCTCCTCAGTTGAACCCTGCTTCAAATTTAATATTGCTTAAAATAAAAAAAGTAAAAAATATTGAAAAGTATTAATCTTTTATTAAAGGAACAAAAGAAAAACCAGGATATATTTTTTGCTCAAATTTATCCGAATCTTTTTTCTCCAAAAACCATAAATTATTTTTAATGGGAATAACCATTTTTCCTCCAATCTTCAATTGTTCTTTAAGCACCGGAGGAATAAAATCAGAAAAAGCGGAAACTAAAATTCTGTCAAAAGGAGCTCTTTTACTCAATCCTTTGGAACCATCTGCTAAAAAAAATTCCGCTTGACCTTCTTTTCCATCTTTCACATATCCGTATTTATCCACATTCTTTTTTCCCCATTCCAAAAGTTTCTCTATTCTTTCTATCGCTCCAACATAACCGTTTCTTCCCACGATATGGCAAAGAAGCGCTACTGTCCAACCGGAACCGGATCCAATATCCAAAACTTTTTGTCCCTCTCGTGCATCCAAAAGACTCAACATCAAAGCCACCACGCTAGGCTGAGAAATAGCTTGCCCGTATCCGATCGGAAGTGCCACATCGCTCAAACTTTCTTTATAAAAATTTTCCGGCAGAAATTCAGCTCGATCAATATCGGAAAAAGCCTCTATAATTTTTTCGTCTTTTAAAAAACCTTTTTTTATTAAATCATTGATAAGACTATTCATTGCGATTTTTTCTTAATTGCCAATAATTTGAATAATAACTTCTCTTTTTCTGGCGCCATCCATTTCCACGAAAAAAATACTTTGTTTTTCAGTCAAAATTAATCTGCCTTTTTCCAATGGCAATGACTGACTGGTTCCTAAAAGCATCGCTTTGCAATGAGAATGCCCGTTGCTTCTCCCATCAGAAACATTAGAGCGATTTATTTCAAAAAGATCATGTGAATACCGATCCGAAACTGGAACCAAACGATAAAGAACTCGCATAAAATCCTGAATCAACATTGGTTCATTGTGATTAACAACGATACTTCCAGTGGTATGAGGAGAATAGACTAAAACTTGGCCTTCTCTGATTCCCGATTTTTCCACAGTTTCTTCCACTTTTTCCGTAATATCCAAAAATTCAATTTGAGTTGTGCTTTCAAGATTAATTTTTTGCCTAAATGTTTTCATTTTTTTTTGTTTTAAAAATTTCGGCAATCACTTTTGCCGTTTTTTTGTTAAATATATCTGGCACTATTTTATCACTCGTCGGTTTTTTTATCAAGCCAGCAATTGCCTGCGCCACTTTTATTTTGTGTTCAATAGTAATTTCTTTGATACCATTATCCAACACTCCGCGAAAAATTCCCGGAAAAGCCAAAACATTATTCAATTGATTGGGAAAATCGCTTCTCCCGGTGGCAACAATTCTAGCACCTCCTAATTTGGCTCTTTCCGGAAAAATTTCCGGCACCGGATTAGCCATCGCAAAAACAATTGCGTCTTGATTCATTTTGGAAATATCTTCTTCCGTCAAAATGTTAGGCGCGGAAACTCCCACAAAAACGTCCGCGCCAAAAAGAGCCAAACGAATGTTGCCTTTGAGATTTTCCGGATTAGTCAGTCCAGAAATTTCTTTTTTGGAATCATTCATTCCTTCCATTCTTCCACGATAAACTATTCCCATTCTGTCAATCATAACTATATTTTTTGCTCCAAAACTGAGCAAAAGTTTAGCAATTGCCACTCCCGCCGCTCCACATCCGCTAATCACTATTTTTATTTTGTTTATTTCTTTTCTCACCACTTTAAGCGCGTTAATGAGACCGGCCAAAACCACAATTGCCGTGCCATGTTGATCATCGTGAAAAACCGGAATATCCAATTCTTTTTTTAAACGCTCTTCAATTTCAAAACAACGCGGAGCGGAAATATCTTCCAAATTTATTCCGCCAAAAGCCGGAGCGATATTTTTCACAGTTTGGATTATTTCTTCCGCATTTTGAGTCGCCAAAACCAAAGGGAAAGCGTCCACACCCGCAATTTCTGAAAAAAGCAAAGCCTTTCCTTCCATTACAGGCAAAGCTCCTTCCGGACCAATGTTTCCCAAGCCTAAAACCGCGCTACCGTCAGAAACAATCGCTACGGAATTTTTTTTGATAGTATATTTTTTCATCATTTTTTTATCCTCAGCAACCGCTCTCGCCACTTCTGCCACTCCGGGAGTATAAAGGACAGAAATATTTTCTTTATTTAATTTAATCTTGCTTTTAATTTCAATCTTTCCCCCAATTTTTTTGGAAAGTTGAATTGAATTCATATTCATAACTCAATAATTAAAATTGTTGAATGTTTAGTTATACGACAAAATTTTTCAAACTTTGAAACCTGTTTTTTTTAAAAAAATATTTTTTTCAAGATCCAGTCTTAGTCAAACCAATAAAATTTTTAAAAAAACCACGCTAAGAAACTGCAGTAGTAAGTTATTATGGGAGAAATTTTCTTATTTCAGCTATATTTTTTACTTTAATTTTAGCATCTTATACGTCCCCACTGCCGCCAACGCACCTTCAGCGCAAGCCGAAAGTACTTGACGAAATTTATTAGACCCATTGGTTATATCTCCTGCTCCAAATATCCCGGCTATATTGGTGCTCATATCAGCGTTAACTTTTATGTAATTTTGTTCATCCGTTTCCACTCCTATTTTTTTCGCCAATTCCACCCCCGGATCGGTTCCCACTTCAATAAAAACCCCATCCACTGAAAGACTAACTTTGTCATTAAACGGTTTAGTTAAAATTATTTTTTCCACTTTTTCTTTTCCCTTAATTTCTAGGACTTCATTATCTTTTAAAATTTCCAAATTTTTCAAGTTGTTTAATTTTTCCAGCCAGGCCGGCTCAGCCGACATTTTTTCTCCGCGATGGATGAGATACACTTTTTTGGCAAAATCCGCCAATTCCAAAGCCACCACTACAGCGCTATTGCCACCTCCAACCACGCTAACCGTTTTCCCTTTGAAAAAAATCGCGTCACAAGTGGCGCAATAAGAAACTCCCTTCCCAGTATATTCTTTTTCTCCCGGGATATTCATTTTTCTGTAAACCGCTCCCATTGCCATAATCAAAGCTTGAGCTTGATATATTCCAAATGAAGTTTCCACTTCAAAAAGACCGGTTTCATTTTTTTTTATTTTCACCACTGATTCGTTTCTTATCTCCGCTCCGAATTTTTTGCTATGCTCCAAAAATTTTTCAATCAATTCTCGTCCTGAAATTGAAGGAAAACCGGGATAATTTTCTATCTCGTATATTTCTCCCATTTGACCGCCCGGACTGACACCCAAAACCAAATGATTCAGCTTATATCTGGAAGCATAAATGGACGCGGATAAACCCGCCGGACCGGCACCAATAATAATAAGATCATAATTTCCCATCATTCATCATAATAAAAAACTATTTTATTTTATTCAAAACATTCTTCAAAGAATCAAGATCTTGCACTCCTACTAATTGTTCTTTTACCGCTCCCGCTTTGAAAATTATTATGGTTGGAATAGACATCACGGAAAATTTCTGCGCCATTTGAGGATTTTCATCCACATTCAATTTTCCCACTTTAACATCATTGCCCAAATCTTTGGCTAATTGGGAAACAATTGGTCCCATCATTTGGCAAGGTCCGCACCAAGGCGCCCAAAAATCAACCACTACCGGTTTTTCCGAACCAAGAACTTCTTGATCAAAATTTTGATCGGTAAAAACATTTTTCATCGCTTTTTTGCTTTTCAAAACGTGCCAAAAATTTTGATGCGTCATAAAAAGTTTTTTTAAAAAAATTATAACTTAGCCGGTCTTTTTTAAAGACTCCGACTAGTTATACAATCTAATTATTTTTAAATTTCATTTTCCAAATCTTCTTTCCCTTTGGGCATATTCTTCCAAAGCTATTTCAAATTTTTTTTCGTCAAAATCAGGAAAAAATTCGGGAGAAAAATAAAGTTGAGCGTCCGCCGTATCCCACATTAAAAAACCATTGCTATTGTGCGGTTCCCCTCCGGTTCTAATCATAAAATCCACCGGCGGAAGATTGGCGGTCATCAGATTTTCTTTTAACATTTTTTCCGTTATTTTTTCTTCGTTTTTATATTTTGATCTAATTTTTTCTATCGCTTGAAGCATATCGTCCGTTCCTCCATAAGCCAACATAAAATTAAGCATTCTCTTTTCATAATTCTTGGTTTTTTCAATTATTTCATAAATTGTTTTTTTAAGAGAATTCGGAAATTGCTCTTCCCAACAACCGATAAAATTTACTTTGACTTCATTTTCAAAAATTTCCGGACCGGATAAAAGACGCTTAAAATATTTTTTATAAATTTCCAAAAGCGCTTTTTTTTCTAAAACCGGACGTTTGATAAGATTGTCTATGGACGATCCCCACATTGAAAAACATTTGATTTTTTTGCGAAGAGCGCATTGAATTAATTTTTCAAAATTTTCCGCTCCCGCTCTGTGACCTTCCCATGGTTTCAAACCCCTCTTCTTTGCCCAACGCCGATTGCCATCGGGGATCAAAGCTACATGAGAGGGAACATTTAAAAACTCATCTTTCATGAGATTAGACTTTTCCAAATTTAGGTAACTTTATCATCACACTTATAAATTTGAAAAAAAATAATAAGAATTGTTATCCGGTTTTTGATGAATAAATTCTCCTCAGGAGAAAAATTAACCAAAAACCAATGAAACAATCTTATCAGAAAAAAATTAAAAAGACAATAAAGCGATTATGGCTCCGATTATTTTTCCAAAACACAATTCCAAGTTATTCTTATATCTTCAAAAGAATTTTCTTGCTGGATTATGGCAATTCTTTGTTTGGCCATTTCCAACATTGCCAAAAATGAAACAATCACGTCTATTTTGTCCAAAGATTTTTGAGTTAATTCAAAAAAAGAAATTTCTGCTTTGTTTCGCAAAATGTTTTCCAACTCATTGATTCTTTCTTCCAATGTTATCACTTCATTGACTATTTCCTCTTGCAATTTTTCAATAACCGGAATTTCCGCCAAAACGGACAAAAAACATTTCTTCAAATCAAAAACATTCAAATTTTCCGGAGGAGAAAACGACACTTCTGTTTCTTGAAAAGGTTCGCGAGAGAAGCAACTCCTATTGTTCTTCCAAATTTTTCTAACTTTGGAAAAAATTTCTTTGAATTTTCCATATTCTTCCAAACGATAAGCCAAATCGGCAATTTCTTCCTCTTCTTCATCGCTAAATTTCAAGGTGGGAAGAAGTGCTCTAGACTTTATCAAGATAAGACGAGAAGCCACATCCAAAAAATCCGCCAAACTTTCTAGCGTGATATTTTGATTGTTTCTGACAAATTCCAGATA
>PFHO01000065.1 GCA_002782345.1 Candidatus Moranbacteria bacterium CG_4_8_14_3_um_filter_34_16 | reverse complement strand
TCAATAATTTTTTTAATTTGGTAACTCGTTAATTTGGCTTTCTTGAGCATCATACTACTATTTTAACATAGTTTCTGATGGTCTAGAGCCTTAGCAATAAACAAACGACACCGAGGTTTAATAAATCAATCTTATGGTTTTTTCTGTTGATTATTTTTTCTGTAATAGCGGGATTTTTAATTTGGAAAGATTTGCAAAAAACTTTTATTTTTTTGGACGAAAATAATTCAAAAGAAGTTTCTTTTCAAAAGAGTTCCAAAGAAAAAAGTGAAAAAGAAAAACAAAAACAAGAAAGTTTTACTAATATCTCTTATGCTTATCCCCCGGTTAAAATTTCTATGTCAAGTATGAAAAAAAAAGGCTGTGCTACGGATGGGTTACTTTCCGGCTATGGAGATAATACGGAAATTGAGGTGGCGATGATCAATCATTCTAGTTGTCAATATTTGCATAGAGCATTGGAAACATGGAACGCTCCGCCGGATTTTCTCAAGGCGTCTAAAATTATGAAAACTATTAAATTAAAAAATGTTATTTACGGAATGTTTTTAGCGGAAGCGATTAAAGAAAATGCTATTTCTTATTATCCGGAAGAAAAAAGGTTCTTTGATTTTAAAAAAATGTGCAGAAATGGATCAGAAAATTCTTGGGGAGAAAAAACTTGCAAACCCAGTATGGAAAGCGAAGAATACAGAAAATATATAAAATTTATCACCAGACGAGCAATGGATTTGGGAATTCAAAGTTTTCTTTTTGGCCAGGTTTATTATCAAGATACGGCTGATTTGAAAAATTCAAAAATTCCGGAAATTGTTTCTGATATGAAAATTTACTCCAAGGAAAAAAAAATGGAAATTGTGATTGGGGCTCAAACAGGGGATATAAATGATGAAAAATATCTTAATAATTTTGATTATATTGAAGGGGGGGTTGGAATAGGAGAAGATGGAGAAATTGAAAATGGACCATGCTGGAAAGAAAAAAGCGATTGCTGGGCGCTTCTTTGGAATGAAAAATATTCAAAAAAAGCTAAAAATGTTTTTTTGCATTTAGATTGGAGCGGATTGAAATTTGATGATATGGATGTTTTTTCTCGCATGAGTTTGGAAAAAAGAGCGGAAACATTGAAAAAATTGCATAAATATTTTGTTTCTCGTGATATGGGTTTTTTGCTACCGATGATGGCGACATTAGACAAAGAAAATGGCGGGTGTTTTGGACCTAGTCCTGGATTTTATTCTGCTAGTAGAGATTATAGCTGTGATGACGAAGAAGCTATCAATGATATTTTAAAGGAAAAATAAAAATAATCAGAAATTTTTATTAAAGTTCCCCTTTTTCTGTTTTGGCAGTGTAGTAAGATTTTTATTTCTTTTATTTTACTATGAATTCTAAACGATATAAAAAACATAAAAATTTATGAAATCTATTGCTAGCCTTCTCAAAAAAAAGAAAATTTCTCAAAGATTTTCTTTTTCCGACAAGGATGTTTTTTATATTTTTGAAAAAATCATTCAAGAAGAGTTTGGCAATGTGGGCGTGTCAAAGTTCAGTGCGGATTTTTTGAAAAACAAAACTCTTTTTGTGAGATCTAAGAGTGCTACTTGGGCGAGCGAACTTTGGACCAACCGAGTGGGAATTATAAAGAAAATTAATCGGAAATTAGGAAAAGAAGTTATTTCAGAAATTAAAACTAAATAATTTTAGAAGCAATATTTATCAAGGAATAACTGTATTGATTTCAATTTCTTCTGAATCGCTATTGTCATTTTTGTCTTTAATTTCCGCTTTGATTTTTAGAGTGGAATTTTTTTTGTTTTCCGGAACTGAATAAGTGTAATTTATGGAAGAATTTTCTGTTGAAGTTGCTTCATTTCCGTTAATATAAAGGATTAAATTGTTCACGCCGAACTCTGCTGAGGAACTTACTTTTATTGAAAATTCAGGAGAGGTTATGGATTCTCCGTTAGAAGGTGATTCAATTTTTACCGATGGCTTATATTTTTCAAAATCGCTTTCTTTGCATTCATCTTCCGGAGGTGCGTCTTTGTAATCTTTATTATTTTTAACCCATTTTTTAATGGCTTTTTCCCAATTTTTAAACTGAGAATCATATTCATCGGAATTTTTAGGCGGATCGCTGCGAGGATCGTCTTTTTTGACATAATATAAAATAGAATGGACTTCGGAAAATTTTTCTTTTTCTATCTTGCTTCCAGGGCAGTTGTCATTAGCTAAACAATAATCATTTTTTGTGCCTGGAATTTTGCAAACTTTAAGTTCAACTTTTTTTTCTATTTTTCCGTCTAAAACATCTTTGCCGGTTTTTTCTGGTTCATACTTGGGAAATTTTTCAATAGAATAGTTTTTAAGAGCTTCATCCATAAATTGTCGCCAAATAGGAGCGGCGACATAAGATCCGTCAGAACCTTCCGCCATGGCAGTATTGTCGTTATTTCCTGCCCAAACTCCAACTGTCAATGAAGGAGTGTAACCGATTGTCCAGCCATCGCGCCATTCATTAGTGGTACCAGTTTTTGCGGCGACGGGACGATCTGAAAATTTCAGTGGATTGTTTTCTCCAAAAACAGGTGCACGTAAAGAATTGTCAGATAAAATAGAATCTAACATAGTGATATATTTTTCATCTATCACTCTTATTCCAGGATCGGACATATATTCTTCCAAGAGATTTCCTTCTTTGTTTTCTATACGAAGAATAGCGGTTTTTTTATGATAAATTCCGCCGGTGGCTAAGGTAGAATAAGCGCTGACATGATCTAAAAGTTTTACTTCTCCTCCTCCCAACACCAAAGAAAGTCCGTAACGATCAGGATAATTTAAAGAAGTGATGCCCATTTTTTTAGCAGTTTCCACTGAATCTTTAACTCCTGCCAAATAAAGAACTTTAACTGCTGGAACATTCAAAGACATTGCCAAAGCATTTTTAATCTGCAAGAGACCGCTATTTTTCCCATCATAATTTTTCGGATTATATTCTTTTCCTTCTTCGGTGGAAAAATTTGTGTCCACATCCCAAATTTGAGTTTCTGGAGTGTAACCCTTGGAAAAAGCGGTTAGATAAACATAAGGTTTAAAAGAAGAACCCGGTTGACGATCGCGAATGGCTACATTTACTTGTCCGTCTATTGATTTGTCAAAATAGTCTTTGGAACCTACCATTGCCAAAATTTGTCCGGTTTTTGCATCTATCGCCACAAGAGAAGCATTTTCCGCTTTATATTTAGTAATATTTTTTTCTGCTCCTTCGCGAACAGCTTTTTCTGCTATTTGTTGTTTTTCCCAATCTAATGTGGTATAAACTTTTAAACCTTTTTCTTCAATAACTTGTCCGCCGTATTTTTCTTCCAAATATTCTTTAATATACATAACAAAATGAGGTGCTTGAATATTTTCACGACGCGGGTTTATCTTTTCTATAACATTGACTGATTTGGCTTCAAGCGCTTGTTGTTTGGTAATATATCCCAAATCGCTCATTCTAGTTAGAGCATATTCCTGACGAGATTTTAAATCTTCCAAATGAGAACCAAGAGGGGAATAATAAGTAGGTGCTTTAGGAAGAGATGCCAAAAGAGCGGATTCATCCAATGAAAGATCTTTGGCAGATTTAGAAAAAAAAGTTTGAGCGGCGGCTTCAATGCCATAGGCATTAGAACCATAGGGAATTTCATTGAGATACATTTCCAAAATTTCATCTTTTTCAAATTTTTGTTCTAATTCAATTGCCAAAATAACTTCCTTAACTTTACGAGTAAAAGTTTTTTGAGAAGTGAGAAGAGAACGTTTAATAAGTTGCTGAGTGATGGTGGAACCTCCTTGAGCGGTGCCCAAATTGATAACATCTTTGAGAGCGGCGCGAACGATTCCTTTTATCTCAATGCCGTAATGATTGTAAAAATTTTGATCTTCTAATGATATAGTAGCGTATTTGACACTTTCGGGAATTTGAGAAAGAGAGATTTGAGTGCGTTTTTCTTCTCCGTGAATTTCGTAAAGAATATGATTTCCGGTGCGATCATAAATTTTGGTAGATTCAGCCACAAAGCGATTATTGAGATTTCCGGGACTGGGAAGATCTTTGGCGAAATAGGCAAAAATTCCAATGATAAAAAATAAAATTGTGCCGGTAAAAATCAAAAAAGATTTCCTCAAAAACTTCCAATTGATTTTTTTTAGAAAATTTTTCTTAGGCGTTTTGAAAATTAGAGATTTATTTGAATTTGCATCAAGAAAATTATCTTGAGAAGATTTTTTTTGAGGTGAAAATATACGCATAAAATAACTTTTTGAATATTTAAGGTTCTTTGTATTTTAGTATAAAAAGTAATATCTTTCGAATGGAATTATTTTGAGAAATTAGAAACAAATTCTATTTAGATATCATTGTTTCAATTATTTTTCCTGCCACATTTATTCCAGTTGCTTGCTCAAATTCTTGAAATTGAGCGGAGGTATTTATCTCAATAGCTAAATACTCAGTGTCTTTTTTGATAAAATCAATTCCGGCATAAAAAAAATTTCTTTTTCTTAGTATTTTTTGGCAAATTTTTTTCAATTTTTCATCAATAGGAAGATTTTCTGCTTTTCCTCCCAAAGAAATATTGGCTCTAAAGTCTCCATTTTGAGAACTTCTTTTTATTCCGCCGATTATTTTGCCATCCAAACATAAAACACGGTAGTCATTTCCGTTGGTATTTTTTATATATTCTTGAAGCGCAAAAGATGCTCTGAGAAAAGGAGAAAAATTTTTGTTAAACTTTTTTTGATAAAAATTTTTAACAAAAAATTTTAAATCATCTAGAGAATTTACTATTCCCACTTCAACTCCACCTGTTCCAAAAACCTTTTTTATAATACAAGGGAAACCTCCAACATAGTTCACTTTTAAAAGAAGAGTTTCTTCATTTTGAGATAGGAGAATTGTTTTGGGAGTTTTGACATTAATGGTTTTAAAGAAATGATTGGTGTACATTTTATCGGAAAAATCTGCTACCGCACGAGAAGGCCAAACAAAATTGGCATTTTTAGCGTAAAGTTTTTCAAAATAATGGCTAAGCATGGAATTTGAAAAAATCCAACAAAAATAATCTTTATCCAAATTGATTGTTTGATTATTTTTTATTTTAATAAGACCTCTTTCTGTCATCATTAAATCCTTATTAAAGTTATAACTCTTAAATTCTATATTTTTTTTCTTAGTTTCCTGGCGAAAACGATCAATGCGACTATCTGAATAATTTGAATAAAAAGCGAATATTTTTTTAGCCATAGAAGTTATTTTTTGTTATACATTTCAATAGCTCTTTTTATGATGTATTTTGCCGGATTGATGTTGGTTGCGTTTTTGAACGCTTTCCATTGAGGAGAAATATTGACTTCAAAAACATACCATTTTTTCTTGTTTTCAGGCCAAGCCAAATCAACTCCCGCCACCTCATAGCGCATTATTTTGGTGGCTTTTTCAGCTATTTTTTTAATTTCCGGCGTTAAATCAAAGTTTTCAAATTTTGAGCCTAGAGATGCGTTTGAGCGACAATCTCCTTTCAAAATATGTCTTTTTATCCCGCCCAAAGCTTTGCCGTTAACAACAAAAACTCGCAAATCCCATTTAATTTTCAGATATTCTTGAATAAGAAAATCTTCGGATGTTTTTGCAAGGATTTTTTTCAGTTCAATTTTGTTTTTTATAATTTTAATATCTCGACCTTTTGAACCGTCGGAAGGCTTAATGATAACGGGGAAAATATTCTTTGGAAGATTTTTTGTATTTTTCAAATCCGGTATCTGATAAGTTTGCGGATAGTTGATGCCATTTCTTGTTAATCTTACTCCCTCGGCAAATTTACTGTTAATGTAATTATCGGAAACGCAACCTTCTATGACAATTTTTTTTCTAAGTCTAAGTTCTTCAATAAAAATTCTTGAGTTTGTCATATTTTTGGAAAATGAGCGAAAAAGATAAATATCAAAATCAAACAAATCGGGAATTTTGGAGGTGCTTGCTTTGAATTTATTGTTATCAAGTTCCAGGATAAAATCTTTTGTCCTTGAAAAATTGTAGGTGTGATTGTTTAGTTTAATCTCATTTATCAAATCTTTTGTAAGTTCGCTTATTTTTGAACTGACTATTAGAAATTTCATTTTTTTAAAATTATTATAAATTATTTACGATACAATTTGAAATAAAATCTGCGTTTTTTACAACTTTTTTAGTTTTAAAATAAATTCAACGATGTTTTTTACGACATTTCTTGTTTCTCCAAAAGTGGGATTGTAGTGAATATATATATCCGGCCTCCTATTTGCTTCTATGACATTAAAATTTTGTTCTGAGGTTTTTTTTCTTATGTCGTCGCATACAATATCTAACCCTACCAATTTTTTGTCAACAATTTTTGCTACTTTTACGCATAAGGATACAATTTCTTTATTGATAATAGCCGTTGCGTCTTTTGTTTCTCCGCCCTCAGAAAGACAAGAATTTTTTTTAAAAAAAATTTCCTTTCCTTCTTTTGGAACACTGGTCAATTTTTCTTTTTGTTCATTTAATATTTTTACCAGAGCATTGTTGAAAGGAGTTTTTTTTGTTTTTTTTTGTTTTTTTTCTATCAGTTCTTTGACTGTATTTTTTCCGTTTCCAAAAATTCTCGGAGGAATCATTTCTAAAACTCCAATCGCCTTATTTTCTAAAATCAAAACTCTGTATTCTTTCCCAAAAATCATTTCTTGAGCAAGGAGACAAGAATATTTTTTTATTTCTTGAAGAATAATTTTTTTGGCTTCTTCAAGTGTTTCAATATTAACAAAAACACCCAGGCTGTTGGAACCATTGGCATCTTTTATAACAATTGGAAAAGAAAGCTGTTTAAGATTTTCTTCCAAATTAATTTTATTAAGAGTTTCCCTGTAAAAGCAAGTTGTTTTGGGGGTGGGTATGTTATTTTCTTTTAAGAGTATGTAGGTTAGGTCTTTAAAATTTGTTAATTGTTTTCTAGAAAAAAAGCTATTGTTTATTACAAATTTTCTATTAATGAAAATCCTTTCATTGTTTATTTTGATGTAAAAATAATTTCTCTCAGGAATAATTTTTTCAAAAGTTCCTCCCATATTCTTGACTACAGTTTTGATAATGGCTTGGTTTTTCAACATAAGTTTTATTTATTTACATCAATTAAAAATTTTTTTAAATCTCTTTTTCCTATAATTAAAGGATACTTTAATGATTTTCTGTTTATAATATTTATTTTTGAGATTATCAGCTCTTTATTCATTTCAAAATTAATTTTTATTACAGGACGAATGGAAGAACCACTAGCGGAAAAAATAACCGCAATATTTTTTATATCGGACAAATTTGATTTATATTGTTTTTCAAAAAAATTTTTTATTTTTTGTTCATTTTCCGGTTTTATTTCATAACAAGAAAAATCAAATTTTTGAAATTTTTCAATCTCGGTTTTATAACCTAATTTATTTGCTAATTCAATATCCAATGAACTTGAATATGCACCTGTGTCAATTTTAGCCTCTACCTCAATTTCCTTTCCATCTTTGCCAATCAACTTTACTTTTTCTACGGTACTGATGACTTTTTTTCCGGAAATTTCTTCCAACTCTTCTTCAATTTCTCCGCCAAAAAGATCGGCGCCGACTCTTATACCACGACTAACAGTTTTTATTTTTAATCCAGAAACTTTTTTGAGACGTTCTTTAAGCCCGGATAAATTGGCAATTTGGATGGAAAGTCCCGGTCTGGCATTGAGTTCAATAATCATCGGACCGTTATTTTCGTCTATTGCAATATCAGCTCCCAAAAATCCCATATTGGAAATTTCTTGAGCACGAATGGCTAAACTTAAGATATCATTCCAACAAGGAATTTTGATTCCGGAAAGAAGTAGGCGCGTTTCGGGAATATATTCAATAATTTTTTTCTTGCCCCACAGTGCCGTAGTTGTGATACCACTTGACATATCAATACCCACTCCGATAGCTCCTTGTTGCAAATTGGCTTTCCCATTACTAAGTTTGGTGGGAAGGCGGAGCATTGCCATAGTGGGGACTTTATTGAAAACAATAATACGGATATCGGGAATGCCTTTATAACAATAAGGCTTGAAAAGTTTCAAAAGTTTCAATCTTTCTTCGAAAAAAGCGATATCCGGCGTGCCGGAAAGAGAAAAGGAACCATCTAAAATATTATTGATATGATTTTTGAGACTATTAACTGTTATCAATGATCCATCCGCCTTTATCCAGACATTGTCCAAATCTTTTTTTTTGCCATAAACCACCAAAATTCCTTCCCCGCCAAATCCGCGATTGGGTTTTAGTGCAAATCCTTCCGGAAGGGACTGCCAATTGAAATTTTCCAATTCTTCTCGGCTTCTTATTCTGCCGATAAGATTGGGAACCGCCAAGCCATTTTCTCTTAGAATTTTTTTGCTAAGCAATTTATTATCCGCTATTTCTTTGGCCTTTTTTAAATTAAAAGGGCGAATGAAGTCAAGATTTCTGGAATTCATACCTAAAATTTGATGACGAGCTTTTTTATAAAGGAAAATTTTTTTAATAAAACGAAGTATCATAAATGAAGAATAAAGATTTTAAAAATATCAAAAGTTAGGCGTTTTAAGGAAAAAATTGCTAAAATATAGTTAGTGAAATTGGGATATTTATTTTAAATTCAATAAAGATTAGCACGTTTCATAAAATTATTTTTTTCAAAAAATGTGTGAGTCATAAGTTTAATTAAAAATTTTAAAGATGTTTGAAAATTTCTTTAAAACGAAAATATTCAGATAGTCTAAGACCAGTCCATTTCCCTAAAAATATATTAATAGGCAAAGTAAAAAGAATAATCCAAGGAAAAAGAGTGATAGTTTTTATCATCCAAAGAGAGCTGGCGATAAAATAACCGCAAATAGAAATGAATAAAGTTTCAATAGCCAATATAATGGCAATTCGATCTCCTTTTTCAATTTGAACGGCGACAAATTTTTCTACAATAGTTATCATAATAAGAATGGGAAAGATGGAAACGGAAGCCAACCCTGTTCTTCTGAAATTTCCGCCAAGTGCCAAAATACCTAAAAGAAAAATAGCCACAATTGTAAGCATAATGGCTACTCGAGGCAGATAAAGCAAGCGAAATGGTTTCAAGATAAAACGCATTATCATTCCCGCTAAAATGACTGTGAGAAAAATGGCAATTCCATATTTAATTCCGTTAGTGGCTAAAAAAGCAAAAGTTATTATAAGCGGGGTATAAATTCCAAAAGCTTTAATCCCGACCACTTGGCGCAGAAAAGCGATAAAGGTGGCTATTATTGGAAGCATTAAAATTAAGATAAAAGTGTCAAAAGGAACTCCTTTTTGAAGAAAGAAATTGATTATTGGGTTTAAAATATCTGTTTGTTGATAGGGATGCATATTTTTAAAAATTATTTTTTTATTCTAATTATTTTAAAAAGGTCATTTTTCGGCTATGAGAATGACAAAGAGCGATAGCGATAGCATCTGCTGTGTCATCGGGTTGCGGAATGGTTTTTAATTTTAAAATGTTTTTGACCATTTCTTGCATTTGTTTTTTTTCCGCTCTTCCATATCCAGTTAGTGCTTGTTTGATTTGAAGCGGAGTGTAACCGAACACTTTAACATTGTTTTGTCTCAATGTCAACAGAATTGCTCCCCTAGCTTGTGCGACAGAAATAACCGTTTTTTTGTTTTTAAAAAAAAACAAACTTTCTATGGCAGCTTCCTGAGGCTTATATTGGTTGATAATTTTTTTTAGATCTTGCGATAATTCCAAAATTCTAGTGTCGTCTGAATAAAATTTTTCTGTGCTAATATGACCATATCCGAGAGGGTTTAAATTTCCCTCTGTTTGGGAAAGGATAGCCCAGCCAGTAGTGGCGGTTCCCGGATCAATACCCAAAATTATCAATTCTTCTCTTTTCATTTTTCAAGAGCGGAGTTTATGTTTTTCAAAATTATTAAATTATATTTAATTTGTTTTTAATGGATTTTTAGTTTAGCGGAAATTTATAACATTTGAAAAAATATTCCTTAACTAATTTTTAAAAAATACTTGAAACTTACTTTAAGGGTAAAAAATTATATCAAATTAAAGATTATCAAATATCTCTTCCACATCTTCCTGATCTTCCAAATCTTCCAATAATTTATCATAGTCAAGTTGATTTTTAGAATTAAGTTGAATGATATTTTTCGGCAAATAGAAAATTTGAAAATCAATCAAAGGAAGTTTTTTTTGAGAAAAAATCGTTTGAATTTTTTTTAAATCTTGGATTTTAGTGTAAACGAAGGTTTTTTCTTTGTCAGTTTTTACATCAATAGCGCCTGAATCAATGGCTATAAGCTCATTTTCTTCCCATTGAGAATTTTTTTCCAAAGAAATTAATCCAACCTGATCAAAATTCCAAAGCGTGTTTCCTTGTTCTCCCAATTTAGCTTTATTTTTGGAAAGAATATGTTTTATCTCGCTAACAGTGCGATTGCGATTATCAGTAGTGGTTTTTATAATAATCATAACGCCTCCCGGTCCTACTGCTTCATAAAGAGCTTCTTCTATTTCCGCTCCGGCAATCTCTCCTGTTCCTCGCTTGACGGCTTTTTCAATATTATCTTTAGGCATATTGAATTGGCGTGCTTTTTCTATGGCTAATCTTAACTTAAAATTGGTTTCCGGATTTTCTCCTCCTTCTCTCGCTGCCAAAACGATAGGTTTAGCAAGGCGAGTAAATATCTTGGCTCTTTTGGAGTCATTGATTTCTTTTCTGTGTTTTATTCCCGCCCAATGTGAATGTCCCGACATAAATTCATAAGGCACGAAACACAAAACATACAACAAGAATTGTCGTTAGTTTTATGTTGCATGTTGTATTTCAATATTATACAAATCAAGCTTAGCATTTTAAATTGCAATTTTCAAGCGAAAATAATTTAGAGAAAAATTTATTTTATTCCAACTATTTTCCAATAATTCAATCGCCCAATGTTTTTGTTTTGATGAATTAATGAAAAAATAATAATTTTCCACTAAGCTTATTTTTTGAGTGCCGAGAACTTTAGGTTGGTTGGCGAGAATTGTTTGGGGTTTTTGAAGCTTGGAGTTTAAAAGAACCAATTTTTGTTGGGTGTCTTTTTTCTTTTGCCAAGATGGAGAGAGGGTGTATTTTCCAATACTGGTTTGAATTTCGGAGTCAGGGATATTAAGAATAAATTCCTCTGTTATGGTAGCGTTTTCTTTGTTTGTTTTTTGATTGGTTTCTTTTAAAGAGGGGAGAGGATGTTCAATTTCATTTTTAGTATCATTTTGTGTTTCTACCCATTCCCAGTCCTTATCAATTTTTGAATAAATTTCATCTTCGCTCACAGATTCTTCACCATGATTGTATTTTATTTTTTGCGCAATTTTTCCGGAAGGATCGCGCAATTCTATTTTGTTTTTTGTGTTAACCAAAGTGAAAGCGCAAATATTGCGCAGGAGTTTTTTGGTTTTGCCGGCTTTGATTTCAAATTTTTCACGGATAGGATGGTTAATCATTTTTTCCCAACCAGTGGCAATTGACCAGTTTTTAAGATTAATTTTTTTCTGGGATTCATTTTTAATTTCAATCCATTCATTTTTTGTGTCACTGCCTTTAGGGTTGGGTGAAAAACTGACAATTCTAATTTTAGGCGCTTTATATTTTTCCACCTTAACGATGAAATCATAAGTTTTATCTTCTCCATCGCCGGTGATTTTGAGACTGGCGGAATATTTTCCATCTTTTTTATATTTATGTTTGGTTTTTTTCAAATAACTTTTATGTCCATCGCCAAAATCCCAAACAAATTTTTTGGTGTCTTTACCAACCGCGACATAAAAATAAGCGTAAGTATTTTTGTATATTTTTTTACTCAGAGTTATTTTTCCAGACAAAATTTTGTCAAAAGAATTTTCCGCTCCCGGAGTAAGTAGGGATGTCCAGCGCCATTTCTCGCCATCAAAAGCGTAGGATCGATCAGTTTTAGAAGATGAATATTCCACACGAAAAACTTCTTTTTTATTTGGATTAAAAAGTAAAACTTTTTCTGAACCAGAATTATTCAAAGCAAATTTAAAATCTTTTTTATAAATAATCAAAAAGGCAGTTGATTTTAAGAGGGTATTTTTGGGAAAAATATACTTTCCTGTTTTTGATCCATCACGCAAAATCCAGTCCGTAAGATCCTCATTTTTATCGCTAGGATTATAAAGTTCGATAAATTCTTCATTTCCCGATTCATCGGAAGGTGCCGGCAAAAATTCACTAATAAATATTTTGTCAGAATAATTTTTTATATTTTCTTCAGGAATTTCTTCATTTTCTTTTTCGCAACTTGGATTTTTATTATTAGGTGTTGCAGGATAAACCCAACCCCATAAATTACAAATTAAACTATAAGAAAAATTTTCGTTGTCGGGTGTGGTATAGATTATCTCGCTAATTAATTTTGATTCGGGGCTAAATAAAGATAGTTTGCTTTTTTTGTTATATAAAGTAACGGTATTGTAAAAAGATTTATATTCTCCCGATTTAATATTTCCGGACAAAATAAAAAAATCAGAACTTTTTAAATCAATAGTTTCTATAGATAATTGCCAATTATCCAAGCTAATATCCTTGTCGGTAGAATTATGTAATTCTACAAATTCATTTTCTTTTTCAGAGCCGGATGGATTAGGCAAGACCTCGCTGATAACCAAATCATTTTCGTCAGAAGCATAACAGCGAAAATTTATTTGAAACGCAACAAAAAAATAAATCCCCCCCAGTAAAAAAAGGAAAAATATTTTCTTTTTCATTTCTCAATTATGATATGCTTGAAAAATTTAGCTTATTTCTTTTTTGATTTTTTTCCTAAGCATTTCTCCAAACTGATTTTCTTCCGCGCGTTCAACTTTATTTTGCAAATTCATAATCAAATCTTTAACGGAATAAGGATCAGGAATATTTCTGAAAATAAATCTTTCTTTTTCGGCGGCGGTTTGTACAAAAAGATTTCCATAATTGAGAAAAGTAGGAATGACTCCGTGAACATCAGTGGTTATATCTTGAATATTTTCCAATTCCAATTCGCTGGTTATTCGGGAAAAAAGAGCTTTTTGTTCAATGTTTACAATGCGTTTATTTGTTACAATCCAAACGTCTAAATAATAATCAATCCAAATAACAAAAAAAATCATCCAAATAAAAATAAAAAACAAATTTCTTAAAAAAGCGAAAAAAGGAATAAATTCTTCTCCTTGAAAATTGGGAAAAAGAAAGGAAGAAATAAAATAACTTCTCGCCAAAAGGAGAAGCATAAAAAATATAACGCCAAATTGAATCAAAATGTCAAACCAATGTCGGTGAAGAACTAAAAGAATGATTTCATCTTTTTTTTGACCGTCAAAGTGGTATTGAGCAAGATTTTTCATATATAAAAATTTTGTTTAAAAAAATTGATAAAACAGGGCTTTCCAATCAACAGACAAAAAAAGAATAATATTGGAAAAAAGGAGCAAAGCGGAAATAATGGTGAAAAAAGGCAGAATTATTTTTTTAAGTTCTGTGTTAACGGAATATCTTGACAGATGATAAATGATAAAAAAATAAAGTAAAATAAAACTTATAATAACAATGAAATAAAGGGCAAAAATTAAATATAACATTTTAGAGAAGTTTATTGTTTATATATTTTAGACCCAAATGTTCGTAAGCGTTTTTAGTAGCAATTCTTCCTCGGGGAGTGCGCGCCAAAAAACCGATTTGGAGCAGATAAGGTTCGTAGACATCTTCAATGGTTCTTATTTCTTCCGATGTGGCGGCGGCGATGGTCCCCAATCCCACCGGACCGCCTTCAAATTTTTCAATAATAGTTTTTAGGATATTTTTATCGGTTTGTTCCAATCCGATTGGATCAATATCTATCATTTGCAAAGCTTCTGTGGCGACAAGATTGTCTATAATCGGATAATTTTTTATTTGGGAAAAATCTCGCACTCTTTTTAATAAACGATTGGCTATACGGGGGGTGCAACGAGCGCAACTGGCGATTTTATCCAAACCTGATTCATTTGCTTGAACGCCCAATATCTTGGAAGATCTTTCTAAAATTTTCTTGATTTCTTGGTTGGAATAAAAATCCAAGCGATGAATAGCTCCGAAACGATTTCTCAAAGGATTGGAAAGAGCGCCTAATTTGGTGGTGGCGCCAATTAAAGTGAAGCGGGGCAAATCTAGTTGAATAGTTCTGGCGGAAGGACCTTTGCCGATAATAATATCCAATTTATAATCTTCCATCGCTGGATAAAGAATTTCTTCAATGGATTTGTTAAGACGATGAATTTCATCAATAAACAAAATATCCCCGTCGTTTAAATTGGTTAAAATGGATCCGAAATCTCCCACTTTTTCAATTGCCGGTCCAGAAGTGGTTTTAATGCTAACGTCCATTTCGCGAGCAATAATGTTGGCAAGAGTTGTTTTCCCTAATCCCGCCGGACCATAAAGAAGAACATGTTCAATGGACTCTTCTCTTTTTTTAGCGGCTTGAATTAAAATATTCAAATTATTTTTTACTTTTTCTTGTCCGACATATTCGGAAAATTTTTGCGGTCGCAAAGTTACATCAAAAACAAGATCTTCTGGTTGTTCTTGGGATTGAGTGATCATAATTTATATTAGAGTTTTCACGTTTTAGTATTTTAAACGACAAATTCAGTAAAAATCGCTAATTTGAGGAATTATTTTTTTTAAATTTAAAATCTAGTTTGAATAATTTTTTTAAAAAATACACAAGTTCTTCTCTTGTATTCTAGCACCATTTGACAAAGTTAACAAATTATGCTAGGTTGGACAGTCATCTGAAATTATGCAATAGTTTACGGATGGCTAGCAGTAAACTGTGGGCAATTGGTGATTTCTATCTTTTATCATCAATTGGGGAACTTTTTTCAAGATATGGGCGGATTGGTTTTCCTCGTGCCATTTTTCGCAATAAATATAAACATAGCTAAAGTTAAATCAACCTTTTATTATTTTAATTTTTAGAACTATTATATATTGCTGAAAATGGCGCGAGGCTAAAACTGGACCGTGCCTCGATATCGTTCCTTTTTCTGGGCTCTTAGTTCAGATTTTTGCCTGCAGATTAGCGCTATTTTTTTTATTCAAACTAAGAAGTGTTTCAAAAAAGACGTTCGGCGTCTTTTTTTATTTTTTACAAAATTGTTACTCTTTTTATCTCCTCCAATGTGGTTTCTCCGGAAAGAACTCGCAAGATGCCGTCTTGTGTCATCGTAAGCATACCTTCTTTGATTGCTTCTTCTTCTAAATCCTCGCTTAAAGCTCCATTGCCTATCATTTCTTTTATTTTTTTGGAAAGTTGAAAAACTTCACTAATGGTCATTCTTCCTTTATATCCCAATTGATTGCATTTGGGACATCCTACAGGGTGATAAACATTTTCAATGGCGGGAATTTTTACTTTACTTTTTGGCGAAATAGTTTTTAGAACATTTTTTATGATTTCTTTTTCTTCCTCGCCTGGTTTTTCTTTTCTCTTGCAATCGCAAAGTTTTCGCACTAATCTTTGAGCGATAAAAGCATTAACAGAAGTGGCGATATCAGAAGGAGAAACCCCCATATTAGTCATTCTAGAAACGGTTCCTGCGGCGTTATTAGTATGAATAGTGGAAATAACCATATGACCGGTAAGAGCGGCTTGCACAGCTGTCTGAGCTGTTTCAGTGTCGCGCATTTCTCCGATCATCATTATATCCGGATTTTGACGCAAAAGTTGGCGAAGAGCGGTGGAAAAAGTGTAACCATCTTTTTCATTAACGGAAGTTTGCAAAATTCCGGAAAGTTGATATTCAATCGGATCTTCCACAGTGATTATTTTTAATTCGGGCTTGTTAAGATATTGCAGAATAGAGTAAAGCGTGGTTGTTTTCCCCGAACCGGTAGGGCCGGTATTGAGAATAATTCCGGTAGGTTTGGAAATTTCTTCCATAATTTTATCCAAGTTTTCTTTTCTAATACCTAACTGAGTGAGATCATAAGCTAAATTGGATTTGAAAAGAAGACGCAACACAACTGTTTCTCCGTATCCTCCCAATATGATGGAAACTCTCACATCTATGGAAGATTCCGGAGCATGTTCTATTTCTTGATTGAATTTTATACTAAATCGAGAATCTACAACGCCTTGTCTGATTTCGGTTTTAATCCCAGAAAGCAATTTTATTTCTCCTAGAAAATTAGGATATTCAGTTTTTTCAATTGTGGCGGCGGTTTGCAAAATACCGTCAACTCTGAAACGAATTTTTATATTATTTTCATCAGGTTCAATGTGAACATCTCCAGTTCCCAGTTCAACCGCTCCAGAAAAAATTGCTTGGACTAATTCGGTAGTTTTTATTTGGTTAATTATTTTTTGAAAATCAGTGAAGTTATGAACGCTTTTTTGAGCTAAATCATATATTTTCTTGTTAATTGTAATAGAACGGGACAAATTGGCTGTCATCAATTTTTCATAAATTTCTTCCAAAAATTTTCCCTGTCCGGTAACTCTTTGAACTTCGTCAATAGAAGTTATGCCTTCAATCGCTTTTAAAATTCCATCTTGGAGCATTGTTGTCATTCCAGACTCCAAAGCTGCGATAGCTAAATCGGTTTCTCCCGCCAAATCCATAATCAATTTTTCAATTTCTTCATTTATGAAAAGAACTTCAAAAATTCCAACCCGCCCCTTATATCCCAATTGATTGCATTTTGAACATCCTACGGGACGATAAAGAGTTTCAATATTTTTGGGAATTTCAACTTTGGCTTTAGGAGAAATAATGGAAATTATTTTTTTTATGGAATCAATAGATTCTTTAGCCGGTGCGTAGGCTTCTTTGCAGTTTTCGCAAAGTTTTCGCACTAATCTTTGTCCAATAATAAGGTTGATGGCGGGAGACATAAGGGAAGGTTTAATACCTAATTCCAAAAAACGAGGAATAGCGCCTACGGCATTATTAGTATGGAGAGAAGATAAAACCAAATGACCGGTAAGCGCTGAATTGACAGCGATATCAGCAGTTTCATCATCTCTAATTTCTCCTACCAAAATTATATCCGGGTCTTGACGAACAATTGCTCGCAATCCATTGGCAAAAGAATAACCCCGTGTTTTTTCCACTTGGGTTTGAGAAATTCCGGAAAGTTCATATTCAATTGGGTCTTCTACTGTAATTATTTTTTTTTCAGGAGTGTTCAGTTTATTGATGATGGCATAGAGCGTGGTGGTTTTTCCCGAACCGGTAGGACCAGTATTAAGAATCATTCCGTTTGGCGCCTCAATTTCTTTTTGGACATTTTCTGCGGCCAAACCGCGAAAACCTAAACTTTCCAAACTTACTTTTATAGAATCGGGATCAAGAAGGCGGATAACAACAGACTCTCCAAAATTTCCGGGAATAATGGAAACGCGAGTTTCAATATTTTTATTTTTTATAGCGGATCCGATTTTTATTTTAAAAGTTCCATCTTGGGCGATATCATTCAAATTTATCTTCATTCCGGCCATTAATTTTATTCGAGAGATGATATTTCTAAAAATTTTCAAAGGAAAGGAAGCGACATCTTGCAAAACTCCATCAATGCGATAACGCAAACGAAAAGTGTTTTCTTCCGGTTCAATATGGACATCACTAGCTTTCAAAACATACGCTCCGGACATTATCACATTAAGAATTTCAGTAGTAGGCATTTCATTTATACGACTTTTCAAAGTAACCAAATCTCCTAATTCTTTTTTAAACTCGGACAAATTTTCATCGCTCAGACTTAGATTGGCTTGGTCTAAAATGTCTAAAAAAACAATTTTTTTGTATTTATCCCAAATTCGTTCCATATTAGAACGAGAAATTACAAAAATTTTTGTTTTCCAGCCATTTTCTTTTTGAACCTTTTCTATGAATTTTTTTGGTTTTTCTTGAGTTGGATCGGTGGAAACAAGAGAAACAGTTCTTCCGACTTTATAAATAATAGCTACATTGTTTTCCTTGGATTCTTTCTCGGTTAAAATTTTTATGTCTTCTTCGGCAATAGGGATAAGATTGGTGTCTACATAAGCGAAATTGATGCTAGCGGCAAAGCTAGACGTAGATTCTTCTTCCTCTTGTTTTCTAAAAGTGGAAATTATTTTTTTGGTTCGTTCCTTCTTTATTTCTTCTTCTCGGGAAACTATCTTTTTTTTAATGATTTTTACCATTTTTTTTGAAAATTAAATATATCGTAAGATAATTTTATCACAAAACAAAATAAAAAACAATTTGGTGCGCAAATTGTTTTTTTAGAAAAAATAATAAGGACAAATTTATTGGGATAAAATTTTTTGAATTTTTTTTGCTAACGCAATTCCTGTTTTTTCCAGATTTTTTTCTTCTTCAATTTTGATTTCAAGTATTCCATTTTGAAAGTTTCCATTTAGGAAGGGGTATATTTTTTGAGCGAGTTTGGAAGATTTGGTTTTTATAAGTGCAACAGATGATTGAGGAGTATCATTATAGATTGTCATAAAAAATTTTCCTTCGGAATAGCTCTCTTGAATTTTTTCCAAAACAATTGGCAAATCGCTGATGGTTCCTCTGCTTTGGACCAAGTCTTCTACCGAAATAGCCGACCAAACCAGTTGGATTTCTTCTTCCCAGTTTATTTTTGCCATAGCGCGTCCCCAAAGTTTTAAAATTCGCAAAGGTTGAGTTTTATATAACCAACGAACAATTTCTGATTGATTGGCCTTTTTTTCCATAAGTTGAGCCGCAAAGGAAAGTGCTTTGGGGGTGGTATTTTTTTTCTGAAAACTTTCAGTAGCACCAATAAGACCGGTAAAAAGACAAGTGGAGATATTTTGATCAATCATTTCCAGATTGATATTTTGAAAAAGTTCAAAAAGAATTTCTGCGGATGAAGAAGCGGTAATATCCACCAAATTTATTTGTCCAAAGTTGTCATTTTCACTGTGATAATCAATATTGGCGACAGGAACTTCAAAAAACAAATCAGTGTTTTTAATATAAATAGAACCTAATTTTTCCAAATCGGAGCAATCAATAGTGACGACTAAATCATAATTGAATTTAGCTAAAATAAAAGAGAAATCGCGTGGATCAATAGAGCCTTTTTTCGGAGTGACAAAAATATTATAACGGCCATCTTCTTCTTTTTGCCTAACGCGAATGATTTTATTGCGGGTTGTATCAAAAGAAAGCACAAAATCGCGCGCGCCGGAAATCTCAGAAAAAAATTTTTCAGGAACAGGAAGAAAACCGAATTTTTCCGGAATTTTTCCTGAAAAAGCGATGGCGGGTTGAAGATTAATTTTTTTCAAAAAATAATAAAGCGCCCAAGAAGAACCGATAGCATCAGTTTCCGGATTTTCCGGGATGAGAATAAGAATCTTTTGAGATTTTTCCAAGAATTTTCGCAATTGTGCTTGAGGTTCCAATGCCATGGGGATAAAGATTAAAATTAAATTAAGAAAAAATGATAATGACAGCGAGCTGAATAGTTTTTCAATGTAGCAACGAAAAGAATGTCTGTCAATAGAGGTAATTGCGATATTTTTAATTTTTCATAAATTATAAATTTTTTCAATAAAAGGAATATTTGACACATTTTTAAATATCTGCTACATTGGCAATGTTATGAAAAATTCCACGCAAAATTATTTTAGCATTATTTTTTTGACAGTCGTCTTTAGACGGAAAATTTTTGCTGGGAATTAAATAAAAAATAAACATAGAAAAAAACAAAATTCCCGGCAAAATCGGGTTTTTTATTGTAAATTTTTTTAAAAGAGATTTAAAAATGAAATCGTTGAAAAATAGTTCTTTGATATCCTAATCGTTTTTCCAAAAAAAATTAATCTGCGCGCCGAAGAAAAAACAAAAATTATTTTTTCTTCGGTGCGCAGATCTGGCGACGGTTAACCGGCAAGTGGGATTAAATATCTCACACAGAAGCCGGATCCTCTTACAAAGAGGAACCAAAACCTAGCCAGTGAAGCAAGCCAAAGCCCCCGTGAATATCTCATGGGGACAATCACAAAGAGGTCCAGCGGGAACCGACTGGGCCGAAGGGGGAAAAAATGGACGTTGGAGTTTTTGCACCGGAAACTCCTGAGGAGGCACAGGAATTCCTGTGCTTCCTTAGGGAGTTGGTTTCCATCCCTGGACTATCTTCGGATAGTCCAGGAGAGGCATTTTTGGCGGTGAAAGCCGCCAAGAAGGCCGCGGCCGAGGCGGAAAAGGCCGCGGCTTCGGCCGCGGAAGAGGCAAGAATGGTCGCGGCCGAAGCCGCAGCCGAAGCTACTTTTTTGAGGAAGGTATTCGGCTATAGAACCTAGCCGATACCTTTTGGGGGTGTTGCAAAAAATCGCGATGCCCCCACACTTTAAAAACAAGTTTATTTTTATATATATTCAAGAACAGACACGTTTTGAAGAAATTTTTTTATCTGTTTAAAGTTTCCAATAGACAGGCAAAAAATAACCAAATTGAAAGATACATTTTTGAAATTTCAGATTAACCGGATTAGTCCTAAAAGTTAAAAAAATATTTAAAAAAGACTTTGAAAAAACTATTTAATTTTATCATTGGCATTATTATCCGACAAGCGTCGAGTTGATTTTGTTTTTTTTAAAAAAAGCAAAATGAACCCGACAACCCTGTCGGTTTTTTTATTTTTAAATTTTAAAGGTGCGAAAAATTTCGCGCCAGAGGAGGAGAAAGTGGAAGAGAAGAAAAAAAAAGAAAAAGCTCTCTGTGATTGTTGTCACAGAGAGACAGTCCTTGGGGAGAATCCCCAAGGGCTGGCAGAGAATCTTTGCAAGAATTGCTCTTCCGTCTACAAAGAGGCGGAGGAACAAGAAAGGAGGATGAAGTAAAAAAGAGGAGACGCGAAAATTTTTCGCGTCCCCCTAAAAAAAATAAAATATATATAAAAAAACTAGCGGACAGTCCGCTTATTTTTTCTTGCTTACACTACTATTGACGAATTTTTTTGATCTGTTAGAATATTTTTATGAGAAATTTAAAAAACAACTTGTTGTTGTCAATCCGAAGCAATGGCGGTTGTTTTTGAATTTCTTTAAAAAAAAGAGTTTTAGAAAACCGCCAATGGGGCGGTTTTTTTGTTCTTTAAGACGGGCGCGGAATTTTCCACGCCAGAGGAGGAAAAAATGAAGAAAGAAGACAATGGGGGAAAAATTTTTTCTCTTCGCCAGAGAGTGGCGAAAAGAAAAATTTTCGGGAGTTTTCTTCCTCATAGCAGAAGCATTGAGTTGCTTTTTGTTATGAGAAGAAAAAGCAAAAAAAGCGTGATGCTGGAGGAGAAAGAAAATCAGCATCACTGCTGTGAAGGAGTCAAAGAAATATTCCCTTTCGTAGAGGGTTGTTTTTTTGCCCTCAGTGCGGAATAATCTTTGACGAGAAAGGAGAAAAAAAGGAGGGTTGGTTTTTTTAATTTTTTTCCTTTTTTCTCTTTTCAAAGCAGTATTTTTAGCGAGTGATTCATCGGAATCACTCGCTTTTTCTTTATTATAAATATTTTAAGAAAAATAAGGTTTTTAAAATTTAAGATAACTTTTTTGATTTTGGAAAAATTGGGCAAGTTTTATAAATTTTACCGTTTATTATTTTTTTTCAAAAAACTGTTAATTTTTAATTAAAAAAAATAAAAAAATCATTTTTCAAGCTTGTTTTGAAAATATAGTTTCAAACATAAAAAATTTATGTGAAAGGTTGCCTTTTTAAAAAAGTTTGCTATAATCAATTTGTTTTTTAAAATCATCGGAAATCAGATTTTTTGGAATTTTTTATTTTGATGAAAATTTAAAGCAAGATTTTTAAAAAATATTATTTTAGATTTTTGAATTTTTAGATTTCAAAGTGTTATTTTGGTTTTATTATTTCTAATAATCAAATATTCCGCGGTAGCTCAATGGT
>PFHO01000062.1:591-22971 GCA_002782345.1 Candidatus Moranbacteria bacterium CG_4_8_14_3_um_filter_34_16 | reverse complement strand
AACAATTAGTCCATAATTCATAAATTTCCACAAGTATGACATTTTAACTAAACGCAAAGGTATGACATTTCTATTTAATTTTGACACCGGAAGAAAAATCATTTACAGAAAGAATGTTTTCGGATATTATGAAAAAATAAACTAAAAAATATGGCTTCTCAAATCGCGCACATAGTTTATGCGGAAAAGTATTTTGAAAAAATGAGAACGACTGATTTTGAGAGTGTGGAAAAAATAGAGAAAAAAATTCAAAATCAGCCTAAAATTGAAAAAGATCAGTTTTTTCTTGGTTGCGTTTTTCCAGATATCCGAAGAATTGCCGAAAATCTAAAAAGAAAAGACACTCATTTGTGTTTTCAAAAATTGAATTTGGATTTTTCTGGTATCGGTTCTTTTCAAGCCGGTTGGAAATTTCATCTTTATTGCGATTTTAGAAGAGAAGAAATTTTGACCCAAAAAAATTTTTATTCGCTGGAAGAAACAAAAGATTTTTACGGTCAAATGGCGGCTAAGATGTTGGAAGACGAGTTGATTTATGACAATTTTCCCAATTGGGAAAAATTGGAAAATTTTTTTAGTCGCACGCCTTTTGTTGAGACAGGGTTGAACTTGACTTCGGAAACTTTTCGTTTATGGTATGCGATAGTGGGAAAGTATATTGAAAAAAAACCGGATGGAAAATCAATAGGAATTTTTTTGTCAAAACAGCAAAATTTAACTGATAGAGCCGAAAAAATACTTCAATCTTTGGCAGAATTGAAAAAAAACAAAAAAATCATAAATATGATATCCGCGATTAAGGACGAGATATTGGAATGAAATTCAAAATTAAGAGTGAATCATTAAGAATGTTTTCAGTTAATCAGTTGATTCGGTCAATCAGTTGATATTGAAAAACAATCAATTAATGGCGAATTTTGATTGACAAAACAAGTTTTTTAAGCTAGAATGTCCGGCAGTTAAAGATTAAGATTTTGGAACGGTGAAATGCTGGTTGGCTTTATATTTTTTTGGCATTTTTGAACCAAAATCATAAGAAAGGAAAATCTATTAGTAAAATAATAGAAATTTTAAAAAGTTGGTTAAACCTTGAAAATCTGAAAAAGTTGAGAACGCGTCTTTATTGCAAACAAAGATGTGTGGTTCTGATTATAAAAAAAAGAAAGAGTATAAAATTACTTGAAATATTCAGAAATTATTCCGCTTTCGCGGTTGTAGCGTCCAGTGCTATTTTAGTTTCTGCCACAAATATTTCCGCCGGACATGGGTCTAGTGGGTTTTTGTTTGGTTATTTTGGCGAAACTGATGATGTTTCAAGCTTTGAAGATCCTCTAAAAGACAGACTTTTTTTGAAAACAGCAGAGAAAACAAATTTAGCGGTAGCTCCTTTGACAGAGGCTAAAATTAGTCCGGTTGCCGAAATAAATGAAGAAGAAGATGAATCGGAAGAAGAAATGATTATGCAGGGCGAGGCTTTTCTTGCCGGTTCTAATCCGGTAAGAAAAGATCCGCAAGAAGGAGCTGGAGTGTTTATCTATGAAGTTAAATCAGGAGACACTGTTGGCAGTATTGCCGAAGCTAAAGGTGTTAGTGTCAATACTATAATGTGGGCAAATGAAATAGAAGATTTAGATTCTATTATGCCTGGTGACAAGATATTTATTCTTCCGGTTTCCGGTTTGAATTATGTGGTGAAAAAGAATGATAATTTGGACGATATTGCCAATAAATATAAAGCGGATAAAGAAAAAATAATCGCATTTAATGATATTCCGGCCAATGGAGAGGTTAAAGAAGGTCAAGAGCTAATCATTCCCGGAGGAGAAAAAGAAGTTCCTCAAAGAGTGAACAATTCCGGGTCTTTGGGTATCACTTCCAGGCCGTATGAATCTTTTGATTCAGTTGGAAAAAAATTGAGTGGGAAAGCGGGAACCGGACACGGTTTTCCTTATGGATATTGCACTTGGTATGTGTCGCAAAGAAAGTATGTTCCTTGGAGCGGAAATGCGGGAACTTGGCTTTATCACGCCAAATCTGCCGGATATGCCACCGGAAAAACTCCGCGAACAGGGTCAATTATGGTTTCCTCCGAATCTTGGTGGGGGCATGTTGCGATCGTTGAAAGCGTGGGAAGCGATACCTTTACTGTTTCAGAAATGAATTATCGCGGTTGGGCGAAAAAATCCACTCGCACTATCAGCAAAAACAGTCGGGCAATAAAAGGATTTATATATTCTGAATAAAAAATAGAGGTTTATTTATTATTTTTTTCTAAACTGCTAAGATACGACTAGCAAATAACAAAATCAAAATAACTTCTTTAATTCAAGTTTTTAAACGCTTTTTAAAATTATAACCTACGCGATTGTTTGTTATTTTTGTGAACTGTTATGTTTTGAAAAATAAAAGAATTATTGATTTTAGTCAGTTTTGCGAATAGACGCAAAAGATGCGGAAATTTTTTTCAGACCAGAGAGAGAAAAAGCGACGGTTAGAATATCTCCATGAGAAGCGACGATAAGACCTTTTCCGAAATTTTCGTGAAAAATATATTCTCCATCTTTGAATTTTTCTTTTGTTTCAATCGTGCTTTTATTTTTTTTGTATGGTTTATTTTTCAAAATAGTTCCCTCTTTTTGCTTATATTGGCGGAGTATTTTTTCAGGAATATCTTCTAAGAAACGAGAAGGAATATTGATTTGGGTGGATCCGAATATATTTCTTTGACTGGCAAAAACCAAATAAACTTTTTCTTGTGCGCGGGTTATTCCAACATACATAAGTCTTCTTTCTTCTTCCATTTGTTCATTATCCAAAATACTTCTTGAATGCGGAAGAATTCCTTCTTCCAGCCCGACGATAAAAACCACCTTAAACTCCAATCCTTTGGCACTGTGAAGTGTCATAAGATGGATAGCTTTATTTTTTTTGTCAATCCCGTCAGCTTCAGAGAGGAGCGCCACTTCTTCTAAAAAATCAGCAACGCCGGAATCGTTTTCATTTTTTTCATATTTTTGAGCGACTGTTAAGAGTTCTCTTACATTTTCCATTTGAATTTCTCCTTCTTCATTTTTTTCCAAAAGATTTTTTTTCAATCCGCTTTTGACGATTATGAATTCCAAAAAATTTTTCAAATTCATAGAGTGAGACTTTTGGTACGCTTCCAAGATAAAAGCGCCAAATTTTTTTATCGCATCTATTTTTTGTATAGTTAAGTCTTCTTTAGTGTCCAATTGCATCGCGCCATTGATAAAGTCCAATGAATTTTTTTTGCAAAAGTTTATCCATTTTTGCAAACTAATTTTTCCAATATTTCTTTTGGGAAAATTGGCTATTCTTTCCAAAGAAATTTCATCGTTGAAATTTTCAATAAGTTTCAAATAAGCGATAACATCTTTGACTTCTTTTCTTTGATAAAATTTTATCCCGCCGATAATTTTATACGGCAATGAATTTTTCAACATCGCTTCTTCAATAGCGCGAGACTGTGCGTTGGTTCTATAAAGAACAACGAAATCGGAAAAATCATAAGATTTTTTTTTATAAAGACGTTGAATTTCTTCCGCTAGAAATTCGGCTTCTTTTGTTTCGTCTTGGGCTTCAAACTCGGTAATAAAATGTCCGGAAGAATTGTTTGTCCAAATTTTTTTGTCTTTCCGTCGGACATTTTTGGAGATAATCCCATAAGCGGCGTCCAAAATATTTTGCGTGCTACGATAATTTTGTTCCATTTTTACGACTTCCGCATCGGGATAATCTTTTTCAAAATCTAGAATATTTTGAATATCCGCCCCTCTCCAACCGTAAATAGCTTGGAAATCATCGCCTACTACGCAAAGATTTTTTCTTTTTTGACTGAGAAGTTTAACTAAAACATATTGGATACGATTGGTGTCTTGATATTCATCCACCATAATATAGCGAAATATATCTTGATATTTTTCCAAAATTTTGGGATATTGTTGAAAAATTTTTACAGTCAAAAGAAGCAAATCGTCAAAATCCAAGGCATTTTGTTTTTGAAGGTTTTTTTGATAAGCGGTGTATATTTTAGCGACAATTTCTTCAAAATATCCAGTGGTTTGTTTGACAAAAGAAGACAAATCCATAAATTCATTTTTAGCGGAGGAAATTTTTCCCAAGATAGCGCGCGGTTTTATTTGCTCTGTGTCCAGTTTCATTTCTTTCATTATTTTTTTTATCATTGCCAGTTGATCCTGGTCGTCCAAAATGGAAAAAGAGGTTTCATAACCGATGTTTTTTATCTCGGCACGCAAAATTTTGGCACAAATAGAATGAAAAGTTCCGATCATTGGAATGGAAGAAAACTCTGAAATGGGTTGAAAAAAGTTTTGGGAAAATTTTTTAAAGCGGTAGTCATCTTCATGATAAAGCAATTTAGCCACTCTTTCTTTCATTTCTTGAGCGGCTTTATTGGTGAAAGTTACTGCCAAAAGGTTGCCCGGAGAGACTTTTTTTTCGTTGATTAAAAAAGCGATCCGGTAAGTCAAAACGCGGGTTTTTCCTGATCCAGCACCAGCGATTATTAAGACCGGTCCTTCGGTTTTTTGGACGGCTTTTTTTTGTTGAGAATTGAGATTTTCCATAATATCAGTCATTTTTTTTAAAAATAAATTCAATTTATAAATTTTTCCAGTATTGGTATTCTAGCACAAGATAAAAATTATTCTAAAATATTTTTCAATGTTTGATAAAAACTTTTAAATTTGCCAAAATATATCCGGCGTGAAATTTGGTAATTCTTGCCAAATAATCCGATGTGTTGTAAGGTTAGAATGTAAATAATTTCTAAATTAGCAAATGCTGGTTGAGGGGGTTGGGAAATTTGAAAATTTTGTTTTTAAATTTTTCAAAATTTCAACGAGTGTTTGGCCGAAAAATTTATGGCTCTTACAAGCAAGCAAAAAGAAAAAGCGACCAAAGAGGTCAAACGTCATGAAAAAGACAATGGTTCTCCGGAATATCAAATTGCTCTTTTCACGGAAAAGATAAAAAAATTGACGACTCATCTCAAGAAAAACAAGAAAGATTTTCATTCCAAGAGAGGTCTTTTGCGGATGGTTTCCAAAAGAAGAAAATTGATGGATTATTTGAAAAATGTCAATGAAAAGGCGTATAAATCAGTGATTAAAAAATTAGGATTAAAAGGATAATTTGTTTTGACAAATTGTCAGCAATTTATGGGAATTTACAAAGAACAAAGAGTGGGAGTGTTGGTGGATATTCAAAATCTTTATTATTCGGCAAAAGTGCTTTTTGGAAAAAAAGTTAATTTCGGAGCGGTTTTAAAAGCGTCGGCAGGAGATCGAAAATTGATTCGTGCTATCGCTTATGGGATAAAAACATTAGAAGGACAAGAAGAAAAATTTTTTGAGGCTTTAGGAAAACAAGGGTTTGAAGTGAAGACTAAGGATTTGCAAATTTTTCCCGGAGGCACGAAAAAAGGCGATTGGGATGTGGGAATTGCGGTAGATGCCATTAAGATGTCAAAAAATTTGGATTCCATTGTTCTGATAAGCGGAGACGGAGATTATATCCCCTTGGTTAAATATATTCAAGGAATCACTGGTTGTCGAGTGGAGGGGATGGCTTTTTTGGAATCTACTAGTGGAAAATTGATAGAAGAATTGGATGATTTTATAAATTTGAGCGAGAATAAAAAAAAGTTTTTGATTTAATTTTGAAGGGGTGATTTTGCCGATTCTCTTTTTTGTTTTTTATTATTAACATATCCTAATCGTTTCCCTCCAAGTCTGTTGCTTGTTGAAAATTACTTAAAAAATACTAAGATTATCGGGGAGAATTATCTGTCATTATATTAGCTATATAAATAGATTTTTTAGGTCAAAAATATAAATCCTAACTATATATAAATATGGAAACAAAAAAATTGGAAGAATTGAAGAAATCTCTTCAAGAAGAAAAAAAAGATTTGGAAGAAAATTTGAAAAAAATCGCTAAACCCATAAATATCCAAGAAGGAGATTATGAAACTTCTTTTGAAGATATTGGAACTGATAAAAATGATAGTGCCACAGAAGTTGACCAATACACTCAAAACTTGTCAGTGGAAAGCTCGTTGGAAAAAAAATTGCAAAATGTTTTGGATGCGTTGGAAAAAATTGAAAAAGGAAATTATGGAAAATGCGAAAAATGCGGGAAGGATATTCCACTAGAAAGATTGGTTGCCAATCCTAGCGCTAGAATATGTATGGATTGTTCTTAAAGTAGGCAAATCTTGATATAAAAAAAATGAAAATGGGAAACGGTCTGGCGAAAGATGGAATAAGGATATTAGTTTTGATTTTTTTGGATCAAATTTCCAAACAAGTTGTCCGCTTTCAAGGCGGACTTTATGTTTGCAATTCGGGAATTGCTTTTGGGATGGGGAAATTTAATTTTTTATTTTGGATTTTTTGGAGCGGGATAATGTTTTTTTTGACACAACTGTATTTCAAAAAAAATAAAGATTGTTTTTGGTCAAAAATTTCTTTGATAATAATTTTTTCGGGAGCGTTTTCTAACGCGTTAGATCGTTTTTTCTGGGGTTGCGTAATTGATTTTATTGATTTTAAAATTTGGCCGATTTTCAATTTAGCGGATATTTTTATCACTCTTGGATTAGGAATGTTAGTTTTCTTTTATTGGAAATTTGGTTCAAGAAAAAATAAATAGAATTTTATTCAGTTTAAAATTTTTTGAAAGATATTGCCAAAAAATAAAGTTAGATTAATTTTTTATATTTAGGACACACGTTTTTTAAAATTATTCCAATGCAAGGGTGAGATTAAAAAAACTGATTTAAATTTACCAAAAATTTGAATCGCTTAGAAAAATTTGCCAGCGCTAATTTTTCAAAAAAACGCGCAAGTTCTAATTTTTTTCAAATGCCAGCCAAAGTTTTTTCCGCAGTTACTATCGGACTTGAAAGTGAATTGATTGAAGTGGAAGCAGATACGGTTAGTGCCGGACTGCATCAGTTTAATGTTGTTGGATTGCCTGACGCGGCGGTCAAGGAATCAAAAGACAGGGTAAGTTCGGCGATTAGAAATTCAGGGTTTAATCCTCCTCATCGAGCGGGAAGAGTGACAGTTAATCTTGCTCCGGCGGATCTCAAAAAAGAAGGTCCAATTTATGATTTACCGATGGCATTGGGTTTTCTTTTGACTACTCGTCAAGTGTCTTTTGATCAAAAAGGAAAACTTTTTTTGGGAGAATTGTCATTGGATGGAAAAGCACGTCCTGTGAAAGGAGTTTTGCCAATGGCGTTAATGGCGACGGAAAGAGGAATTAAAGAATTCTATGTTCCGGAAGGCAATGCGTCTGAGGCTTCAATCGCCACAAAAATAAAAGTTTTTGGCGTAAAATCTTTAGGGCAATTGATAGATCATCTAGAAAAAAGAAAAGAAATTTATCCTTCTCCTGAAATTGATTTAGAAAAATTTTTTCTTTATGACAGAAAGGGAATGGATATGTCTTCCATAAAAGGGCAGGAACATGCCAAAAGAGCGTTGGAAATTGCGGCGGCCGGAGGGCACAATGTAATTTTAAACGGTCCTCCGGGATCGGGAAAAACTCTTTTAGCCAAAGCTATTCCGTCAATTTTGCCCCGTCTCAGCATTGAGGAAGCCTTGGAAATTACTAAGATATTTTCTATTGCCGGTCAATTGCCAAGCAAAAAATTTTTGATATCCGAAAGACAATTTCGTTCTCCTCATCATAGCGCCAGCGCTGTTTCACTGGTAGGAGGCGGAACATTTCCTCGTCCGGGAGAAATTAGTTTGAGTCATAGAGGGATTTTGTTTTTGGATGAATTTCCCGAGTTTTCCAGAGGAGTTTTGGAAAATCTTCGCCAACCATTGGAAGACGGAATTATCACGGTTTCAAGAGCACAGGGGACATTGGAATTTCCGGCACGTTTTACCTTAGTGGCGGCAATGAATCCTTGTCCTTGCGGAAATGCGACTGATCCGGAAAAAGCTTGTTCCTGTTCTCCCTCCGCTATTATTAAATATCAAAGAAAAATTTCCGGACCTATTTTAGACCGAATTGATTTGCACATTGAAGTCCCTAGAGTCAAGTTTGAAAAATTATCCAGCGATTTTTCCGGAGAAAGTTCTGAAAAAATAAGAGAACGAGTTGAAAAAGCGAGACTTATTCAAAAAAATAGATTTTCTAAAACAAAAACGGTTACTAACAGCGAGATGGACAATGAACAGATAAAAATTTTTTGTCCTTTGAATATCAAAAGTATAGAACTTTTACGAAAAGCCGTTTCTAGTTTCCAATTGAGTGCTAGAGCTTATTATCGCTTGATCAAAGTCGCAAGAACCATAGCCGATCTAGAAGAAAGCCAAGAAATAAACCCTGCTCATATCGCCGAAGCCATCCAATATAGATTTAGAGATGAATGATTTTTTATTTATTTTTTCTTTAAAAAATCGCAATTTTCAAATTTATCTGCAACTAAAATTGGTTTAGCACGCTTTATCGCGGGATAGTTTATCAAACCGGAAAAGTCTAAAATATAAATTTTTGAAAAAAGAATGATTTTTTTTATTCTGAAAAAAATAAAGATATTTTTGCTCGCGGGAATAATCGCGATATTTTTTTTTAAGTTGCTGGGAATTTTCTTCGGTGGGGACAATTTTGAAAATTTTGGCGAAAAAACAAAAAAAATCATGCTTAACGATGATGGTTTTTTTTTCTCAACTTTTTCCAAATCGGAAACAGTGGAAGAATTTTTGAAAGATAAAAAAATAGAAATTTCCGATCGCGACAAAATTATTCCGGAGAAAAGCAGTCAACTTTATTATGGATCAACTATTTTGATAGAGCGCGCAAAACAAGTGAGAATAAAAGTGGATGGAAAAGAATTGAGCGGATTTTTTTTAGGGAAAACAGTGGAAGACGCTTTGCAAGAAAATAAAATAGAATTGTCTCGCTTGGATAAGGTTGAGCCAATGCCAAAAAAACTTTTGGAAAAAAATGTTTCCATTGTGGTTACTAGAATAAATATTGAAGAAAAAAAAGAGCAAGAGGAAATTGATTTTAAGGTTGTGGCGAAAAATGATTCTGATTTGGGTTGGCGAGAAAAAAAAATTAAAAAAGAAGGAGAAAAAGGAATTAATGAGGTAACTTATAAAATAACCTATAAAGATGGCAAAGAAGTTTCGAGAACAATTTTGCGAAAAGAAAAAATAAAAGATCCGATTGAACAAATTGAATTGCATGGAACTTATGTTAAAACCGGAAAAGCTCAAAAAGGACAAGGCACTTGGTATGCTTTTAAAGGAGGTCTTTTTGCCGCCAGTTTAAGCATTCCTATCGGACATTACGCACGAGTGACTAATTTGGCCAACGGAAAATCGGTGATTGTTCAAATTAATGATCGCGGACCGTATGGAAAGGGGAGAATTATTGATTTAGATAAAGTGGCTTTTGTCAAAATTGCGTCTTTGGGTGCGGGGGTCATCGGAGTGAAAGTGGAAGAAGTTTTAAATTAAAAATTAAAAAATCGGAATTTTCCAAAAAAATTTATGAAACCAAAAAAATACTTGGGACAAAATTTTTTGCGAGATGAAAAAATTTTGAAAAAAATAATAGAAATCGCTTCTATCAAAGAGAATGATTCTATTTTAGAAGTGGGTCCGGGAACGGGAGCGCTTTCTTTTGAAATTGCCAAAAAGACAAAAAATTTTATTATGGTGGAAAAGGACAAATTTTTGGCGGAAAAAATCGCGCGTGATTTGCAATTCCCGATTATCGATATGGAGAAACAAAAAGAAAAAAACTGGAAATTTAAGAATAAAAAAGGAGTGATTGAAGGAGATATTTTAAAAATAAACTTGGTTGAATTGATTGAAAAAAATTGTTTTCAAAATTACAAGTTAGTCGCTAATATTCCGTATTATATAACGTCTCCTATTTTGCGACTTTTTTTGGAAACAGCATATTCGCCTGAAGAAATGATTCTTATGACACAAAAAGAAGTAGCGGAAAGAATAACGGCGCAACCCGGGCAGATGAGCATTCTTTCTTTAAGCGCGCAATATTATGGTCGAACGGAGTTATTGTTTTATGTCGGTAGAGAAAGTTTTTCCCCGGTTCCCGAAGTGGATAGCGCCGTGATTAGAATTACTCCGGCTAAAAAAAACAGAAAAAAAGAAGAAAATAAAATTTTTTTCAGATTGGTTAAAGCAGGTTTTTCTTCTAGAAGAAAAACGCTTCTCAACAATCTTTCCAACAGTTTTCATTTAGATAAAAAAATAGTGGCAGAAAAGATAAAAAAAGCGAAATTTAATCCGGCGCAAAGAGCGCAGGAGCTTAGCGTTCGGGATTGGGAAGAAATTGTTAATCAATTTTCAGATTTAAAATCAAACAAAAAATTGTAAATTGTTTTTTATTTTTTCAAAAAAAATTTTGCAAACCAGATATTTAATGAAAACATTTTTTATTTCACTTGAAATAAAAAAAATGGATAAACAAAACAAAAATTATTTTTCAAAAAGAGTATTCATAAAATTTATACAAATGATCGCGGGACAAGTTTCTAGAATGGATAAATTTTAAATCATAAAAAAATTATCCGGACTAAAATAAAAGTATAGAGAGCGACTAAACCTAGAATTGGCCAAAATAATTGACGCGGTTTCACTTTGAGAGAGGTGACTGTTAAAAAAGAAGCTGTTCCGAAAATAAGCGCCCAAATGAAAAGACGCATTTCATTGAGCAGAAAAACGCTTAACATATAAGAGACAAAAATGTTGATAGCGACCATCAAACGAGCTTTTTTTTCTCCTAAAATAACGGGGATAGTCCAAATGCGATATTTTTTGTCTCCTTCAATATCCTTAAAATCTTTTATGGGCAAAGAAAAAGTATAAGTTATCCAAAGAAGCAAAATAATTCGCCAAGATAAATGACGGATAGTTTGGTCGTCGGAAAGCAAAATGTATCCTAAAAAAAGAATCATAAGAGAAGCGGAGGAACTTAAAAATGTGGCGAATAAAGGAAATTTTTTCAAACGAAAAGGTGGCGCCGAATAAAAATAAGCTAAAATTTGATAGACAATTATCAATCCAGCGAAAGAGAAACCCACAGAAGAAGCTCCTAAAATAGACAGAAGAAAACAAAAAATTCCCAAAGAAAAATATTCTTTAACGGTGAAAATTTTTTGCACCAAAGGACGATCGGGATTGGAAACGCAATCTATTTCAAAATCATAAATGTCATTGACAATTACAGACGCAGTCCATGCCAACCAGACGACCAAGAGCAAACACAAAATTGCCATCAAAGAAAAAATAGTAAAAGAGAAATTTTGAGAAAAGTCCACTGTTCCCAAACCTATACCTATCAAAAAAAGTCCGCTGTGATAGATTATTTGAGGAAATCTTAAATTAAAAAATACCGCGAACAATTTTTTTTTGTCCCAAAAAAAGGAGAAAATTATAAGCATAAAAATCAAAAGAGGAAAAAAAATCAGATTTAAATTGGAAGCGAAATTATAAGTTAAGTTTTGCGAAGCGACCCCTAAAATTTTTTGAGAAGATCCGAAAAATTGAGCTATTTGATAAGCTTTTATTTCTGTCACTTTTTGCGAAGCGGAAAAAAAGGTGTGTCCGATAAAGAAAAAAGTTGGGAAAGCTCCCATAAAAAATAAAATTATATAGAAAAATAAAAATGAAATCAAAGCGCACAATTTATTTTTCGTTTCAAAAAAAATAAAAATTGAAAGAAAGATAATCGCCAAGAAAAAAGTGATTTTTGTTCCGAAATAAACTATTCCACTGGGCAAATTACCGAAGAAGGTGAAAAAATGAGAAGATAAATTTCCAAAATCGCTTAGGATATAAAAACTCCAAAAAACTGATCCTTGAGTGCGAATCATATCTAAAACAGGCGGGAGCAAAATTAACCAACTGCCAAGAAGAAAAATAAAAGAAAGTTCGCACGGATTTTTTTTTGTCAGAAAACTTGTCAAAATCCAAAGAAAAAGGAAAGTTATTCCGAAAAAATAAATGTCGTGAGAATATTCTATAAATAGAGAATAAAAAGCTCGCGGACGAGCATGAGAAAGAAATTGTTCTATAAAAACTCTCAAAAAAATAAGACTCAAAAAAATGGCAGTCCAATTCATTAAGCTGATTTCTTTTTTTAAAGCTAAAAAAATTTTTTCTTTCAATTTTAAAAGCATAAATTAAAAAATTGTTTTCACAAAAAACGAATAAGGCTTTTTAAAGTTATATTCGGCAAACACAATGAAATTAACATAAATTTCTTTTTCAAAAAAAGTGCAGGTCTGATTGTGAACAAGCCCTGAATTTCAGTTGAAAAACAGGAGTTTTTTAGTCGGATTTTGGGGGTAATTTTTTCAAAATGTTTAAAAACTTTACTATCATAAATCTAACAGTCTTGGAACTTTTAATCAAATTTTTTTTGGTAAAATTTTTTTGGCGGATTTTTTGAAAGTGTGATATAATTTTAACGATGAAATTGAAAAATGCGAACAGATCAATTTTAGTTTTGGCTAGCTTGATATTTTTGAGCTTTGCCCTTTTTGTATTGGCGCAGAATAGCTCCGAAGAAACGAAAAACGTTTTTGCGGATTATGATCAAGATGGCTTGACGAATGGAGAAGAAAAAGCTTTTGGAACCGATCCGCGAAATCCTGATACGGATGGCGATGGATATGGCGATGGAGCGGAAGTGAGTTCTGGTTATAATCCGACTATCTCGGCGCCTGGAGATAAAATCATTTCTTTGGAAGTAGCGGGAGAATACGACGAAAAAAATATATCAAATGAAACTCAAGAATCTAGTCTTACTAAACAAGTGGCAGAGGAGATTTCACAAGTAATTTCCGAAACTGATCCGGAGCAACAACAACTTTCTATGGATAATATTCAAGAAAAAATTGAAGCGATTGTCAGTCAGCAAGATTATCAAAGCGATATTCCGCTTATCGCTAGAGACGATATAAAAATACAAGAACAAAATTATGGAAAATACGACAAGAAAGAAGCCCAAGAAAAAAGAAATGATGATTTTGTGGATTATCTGATTGCTATTTATTATATTTTATCCAGCAATTCTCCTCAACCGATCACGACTGCTTCCGATCTTGGAAATGTAGTGAATAATTTTTCTCAAACCGTCATTGTGGCTGTTTCTTCCGGTAATAGTTCTTCTTTGAGCGAACTGGCGAAAAGCGGGGAAAAAATTTTGGAACAAATGAAAGAAATGGAAGTGCCGGAAGATTTGGTGGAATTGCATTTGCAAGCCTTGAATTTTGCTCAATATGCGTCCCTATTGGAAAACGATTTGAACGCCAAAAAAGACGATCCTTTGGGAGACATTGCCAGATTATCAAAAATTCAAAGTTTTATAGGTGCGGTTTCTAATTTTTCTCTTCAGGTAGAAGCCAAATTTTTAGAATATGGCATAACTTATGATGAGAGCATAAAAGAAAAATTGAAAGAAGCCGGATTGTTGGCTCCAGAGGAAAAAGATTTGCCAACATCTTCAAGTGAAAAATAGAAAAACAATGGAAAAAATATTTTCAAAATCAAACAAGAGATTTTTTGGAAAAAAAATAATGGTTTTTTTGTTGGTTTTGTTTTTGCTTTTTTCGCCAGGGAAGGAGAATGAGGCGCAGGCGTTTTGGGGCGAATTTGTCCAAGAATCTTATCATTTTATGTTGCAAAAAATTGAAGATCAAATTACGGGAGTGATAATGGGAACACTCAAACAACAAGCGGTAATGATGATAAACAGAGAAATAAATTCTATTATTGGAGGAGCTACCGGTATGGGTGTCAGATTTATAACCAATTGGACGGATTATTTGGTGACACAACCGAATATGCAAGAGCAAAGGATTTTAAATGATTATGTCAGTCAAGTTACTAGAGGTGTCGGCTCGGCGGTTTCTTATGAAGCGGTAAGATTGGGAACATCTATAATGGCGAATAATGGTTCAAAAACATTGGGATTGAAAAATGGGCAACCAATGGTTTTGGGGGAAGATTCTTCCAGTGAAGGATTTGAAGAACAGGCTGCCAATCATTTGCTTGAATTGACAGAAGTTGCTAAAAGTTCCACTGAAGAAACCGTTCCTCAAATCACTTTTGAAGGTTCTCCGAAAGATTTGTTCGCTTCGGGTGATTTTCGCGGATTGGAAACCTATTTTACCGGAATCAATAATGCGTGGGGAATGCAAATTCATATGGATGAGAAGAAAGAAGAGGTGAAAAAACAAACCCAAAATGAAGCTTTAGTCAAAAGTATTGCCAATGAAGGCTTTATTGGGACAGGAGAAGAAAACGGGAAGGGCAATATAACTTATCCCGGAAGTCTTATCAAAGAGAGTGTTGCCAATATAGAAGATTTGGGCAACAAGATTATCGCTTCGGCGCAATCAATGCCGGAAGTGATTTCTTCAGTGGTGTCTAGGATGATGACTCAGCTTATTCAAAGAGGTTTTAATGAAGTTGATAGGATGGTGCAAAAACAAATTAACGATGTTACCAATCAAGTTAATTCGCAAGTGAACAAAGCGATAAGCGAAGTGGGACCAAGTGCTCAATATCTAAAATAGACATTGATTTTTGCTTATTATTGTTATTTTTTTTCAAACATTTCAAGCATAAATTTGAAAAAAGAATTTTTTGAAATAGATCGCAAAATGAAAACAAAAAGGATAAATTTTTTTGGACAATTTTTTTTGACAAAGACTTCCGCTTTGTTTTTTGCGGTTGTTTTGTTTTTATTTTTGACAAATTTTTCTTGGGCAAACGCGGAAGAAAAAAAACAAATGGGAACTTGCAAATTTACATATACCGATTCAGACGGAAATTTTCAAGATTATAATGAGAAAAAAACAAAAACGGAATGTGAAGAAGAGGGTGGATTTTACGGAAAGAATCCTCGTTGGATACCAGATGGATCAACGGAGGCACAATTGTTAAAAGGAAGGGTAAAAGGGGGATCAGCCTGTTCTGGAGTTCTTGCTTGGACAAGCCATCCTTTAGATTGTTCTCTTTTGGCTATTATTGGTTTTTTGGCTTCAATGGTTGCTATGGCAGCCACTCTTTTCACTTGGATTGTGGAACCGGCGGTTTTCAAGGCTATTGTTGACAGTAGTGTTATCTACGGCATTTGGGCGATGGTGCGGGATTCGCTCAATATTGCTTTCATTTTGATGTTGCTTTTTTCAGCTTTCGCGACAGTTTTCCAAGTGGATAAATATAATTATAAAAACATTTTGGTGAAATTGGTTATTATGGCGCTTTTGGTCAATTTTAGTTTTCCTATTACGCGAGCGATTATAGATTTTTCCAATTCTTTAATGTATTATTTTTTGAGTATGATGTCGGGGGGGGTAGGACATTCTTTTGTGGACATTCTTGAAGCCGGAGGGATAGGAACAATTATCGATCAATCTCAAAAGCAAGTTGGAGCTACTGATGGAACCGCTTTTCTGATAGGAGTGGTGGTTTTTTTATTTATTTTTATGATAACTGTTTTGGCTATCGCGATTTTGATGGTGATTAGAGCGATCACTTTGGCAATTCTGGTTATCTTTTCTTCTGTGGCATTTGTGGGACCGGTAGTCCCACCCCTTTCGCAACATGCCGGAAAGTGGTGGACGGCTCTTTTTAACAATTCTTTTTTTGGTCCGGCAATGATTTTTATGCTTTATGTCGCGCTTACAATGATGGGAAGCATTTCAGGAGCGCTAAAAGAATCAGAAAGCAAAGTAACTCCGGTCACTGTGGCAGGACATTTTTCGGGATTTTCTGAATTGGTAGCCGCGATGGCGATTTCTTCTTTGCCGATTGTAATTTTGTGGATTGGGATTGGAATGGCAAAAACGATGGGGGCGGTTGGAGCCGATGCTGTGATGGGAAGAGCAACTAAATGGGGAAAACAATTGGCGAGTTGGGGGACAATAAAACCGGCGAAATTTATTGCTAAAGCTACAGAAGCTTCCACTTTAGCTGGCGGAATTGGGGGTGGAGTTAAAAAACGTTGGGACAGTTCTTATTTTGGCAAAGAAGCGAGCGATAAAAGAAAAGGGAAAATAGAGGATTATGTTTATAAAAAAATGGGCGGAAAAGTTGATAGCGAACAAGAAATGAAAAAGAAAGCGAAAGAATATGAAGATAAAAAAATTGGCGAAGAAGATTTGAAAACAAGAGCCAAAGGCGGAGATTCGGCGGCGGCTTATCTTTTATCCAAAGATAATAAAATGGATGCGGAAACTTATCAATCTTTTATAGGAAAAAATAAAGATGAAAAAATAGAAAAAGAAATTAATGCCAATGTCAGAAAAACAAGGGTTGATTTGGTCGCGTCTAATAATTACAAGAAAAAATATGATGAAATAAATAATCGAAGAATGACTGCCGAAGAATCAGCAAATTTTAAAGATGCAAATCCGAATATGGCTGGGTGGGCAGAAGAAGAAATCAGAAAACAATTTGCCAAGCAAGAAGCGCAGAAAGAGGCGAATAAATTATTCAGAAGTTTAGATCGCGATAGTTGGGAAAAACAAGATTGGGTTAAGATGAATAAAGAACTTTCTTCAAAAACAAATGATGAACAAATGATAATTACAGGAGCTGTGGGAGATGTTTTCGATCATAGAAATGTGGCAGCTAAAGAAAAAATGGAAAATGATATGGCTGCTGATAAATGGGCTAGCATGGTTAAGATAGCACAATCACAATTGGTATAGTGCAATAGTTATATTCAAAATTAATAATTAAAAATTAGATAAAAAAATAGTTTAAATTTTTTTTAAGCAAGAAAAGGTTTTATGTTAAAAACTCCTTTTTCAAAAATGAGCCAGTGGATAAAGATTGAGAGATGCACTATTCCTCACAGTGTTTTTGTGACGAAAAATCCGGATGAGGAAACATTTGAACAATTAGTGGAACTTCAAAATAGGTTTTTGCAGTTGCCAATGGAAATAAGAATGAAATTGAACTCTTATAGAACTGGAGAAAAGATTCAACGAATCGGAAGGATGTATAATCTGAATCTTTTGCAAATGGCGGATATTGCTAGAGTTATCAGATCTTTTTATTTTAAAGAAATTAGTTTGAATGCAATCGCTAAAATTTTAGAGAAAGAAATGAAAGTAAAATTTGATGTTGCGCAAAAAATTTCCGATTTTATAGTGAAGGAAATTATTCAAGACGATTCTTTCAAAAAAGAATACCAATTAAAGTTTGCAAAATTATCTCTTTTTGACGCGATCAAGGAATATCCTGAAATTAATGAGCAATTGGTTACCGAAGACATGATAAAAATCAAAAAATATCCGGAACCGGCGCGACCGTCTGTTAAAAATTGGATTTTTGATTATACTTCCAATTTAGGGTATGAATCGCATAAAGCGACAGTGCGAGGAGAGTATCTATTTAGGAATGAAAATGCCAAAAAACTGAATTTTTTTGATAGACAAAAATTAGCATTTCTCCTTAACGCTTTTGACGAAAAAGGTTTGGTCATGGTTGACAAAGAAGAAAAAAAAATTGTTTTTCCTTCCAGCCAGGACAGAGGCAAAGATATTTCTAGTCAAGAATTTCCTTCAAAAAAAATTTCTTCCGATTTTTCTTCCGACCAAGATATTCCGCAAGATATTTTTGAAAGGAGGGGCGTCGGAGAAGAGAAAAAAAGATTTCAGGAAAGAAAAACGGAAAAAATTGATTTTTCTCAAAAGCCGAAAGTTTTCTCCCAAGATTCAGTTTCTTCTCCCCACAAAAAAGCGGATGATGAAGTTATTAAAACGACTCTTCCTAAAAGCGAATTATTTGTGGAAGAACAAAGACCAATTAGAATAGGGTTTGGAGGCAGTGTTTCAACATTTTCTTCCAGTGAAAAAAATAATGTTCATAGTCAAATGAATCAACCGAAAAACAAAACTGTTTCTCAAAAAAATGTTTCAGGAGGGAGAGAATTTTCTTCTCAACAGAAAGCGGGAGGAAAAATGAATTTTGTTTATTCTCAAAAAATGCCATTTGAAAAAGAAGAAAAAAACAAAAACATTGCTCTTAAAGATGCTATGATAAATTCAAACGACAAAAAGAGTATTCCTTCTTCAAAAAGTTTTTCCAATAACGCAAGCTTTAATTCAAATAAATCGCCTTCCAATGTGGTTAATTTAAAAGAAAGATAATTTTTTTATTTTTAGTTTTATGTTGTTCAATGTTCCCCAATTTATAAATATAGAAGATAAAATTGTCGGTCCTTTTACTGCCAAACAATTAGGTTGGTTGGTTGCGGGCGGACTTATTTTAATGATTCTTTGGAATATTTTGACACAAGAAGCGTTTATTATGGCGGCTATCATTATTGTAGCGGTGGTGGGGGCTTTGGCCTTTTTTCGTCCTTACGGTCAATCTTTCAGTCAGTTTTTATTTTTTTCTGTTTTCTTTTTGTTTCGTCCTAAAATTTATGTTTGGCAAAGAAATTATGATAATATAAAAGTGTTAGGAAAAATTTCAGCTCAAACCGGAGAGAAAGAAACGCCAAAACATAAAAAAATAAGCAGTGAAAAAATAGAAAGGATTTCAGTTCTTTTGGATGAAAATAGATCAATTGATAGAAATGATTTTTCACTTCAAACCAATATTGCATCAAAAGACAATTTTTCCGGAGATGCAAAGTCAAAAATTTCAAGAATTGTTGAAGGAGTTTTGGAAAAGAAAGAAAAATTTGAAGGAGAAAAAAAACCGATGAGGATTAGTTTTTCTCAAGATTGGGGTTCGGCAAAATCACAAGTTGATTTGCCGGATAATCCCGCTATTAGATTTAAATCATAAAATAAAAATAATTTATAATTTTTTTTAAAATTATTTTACATAAAAAATTATGGAAATTTTACATTCAAAAAAAATGTCTCAAGAAGTTTCCACTTCTTCCACCCAAAAATATCTGGATGTGAAGGAAGTTAAGGAAGATGTGATAATTTTGAAAAACGGCTCAATGAGATTTATTTTGGCGGTCTCGGCTATCAATTTTGATCTCAAATCATCCGAAGAACAAGAAGCTATCATCAATAATTATAAAGATTTTATCAACTCTTTGGATTTTCCCATTCAAATCATTATCAGTTCGCGAAAGTTAAATATGCAAAATTATTTGGATTATTTGGATTCTAGAGAGAAAGAACAACCCAATGAGCTTTTGAGATTTCAAATTTTTGAATACAAAAAATTTATAGATCAGCTGGTGAAAGTTTCCAATATTATGGAAAAAAATTTTTATATAGTGATTCCTTTTTCTCCCATAGAAAATAAAGAGGGCGGTTTTTTCAGTAATTTATTGAGTTTGAAAAATCCTCAAAAAAATATCTTGGAAAAAAGGGAAAATTTTGAAACTTATAAAAATCAATTGATTCAAAGAGTGGATCTAGTGAAAATTGGACTTTCCAGAATTGGAGTCAAATTAATTCCGCTTAAAACAAAAGATTTAATAGAACTTCTTTTTGATTCTTACAACCCGGAAGTGTATAATACAGTAGAATTGAAAGATCCTAACAAATTGGAATTTATAAAATAAAATGATGTTAAATTTTTTTGGAAAGAAAAAAAATAAACCGGAAGAAAAATTGGATAAGATTTTGGAAGGCGAGAAATATTATCAGGAAGGAGTTTCTAGATTGGAAGATCTTATCGCTCCGGCGGCGATTAAAGTTTTTCCCAAAAATATAAGAGTGGGTGAGATATTCGCGCAAACTATTTTTGTGGTAACTTATCCAAGATATTTGCACAGCAATTGGTTTTCTCCGATTGTTAATATTGATATGCCAATGGATATCTCTATGTTTATTCATCCGATTGACACTTACGATATTTTAAAAACTCTTAAAAAAAATGCGACCAGGGTTGAATCTCAGATTCATATTGAACAAGAAAAAGGAATGATTCGCGATCCAGCACTGGAAACGGCGGCGAAAGATATTGATGATTTGCGAGACAAATTGCAACAGGGAACGGAAAAGTTTTTTCGTTTCGGGCTTTATATAACGGTTTATGGAGAGACTGAAAAAGAAATTGCGGATATTGTCAAAAAAGTGGAGGCGATTTTGGAAGCTCAATTGGTTTATGTTAAACCGGCGATTTTCAAATCGGAACAAGGATTTAATTCCGCTTTGCCACTTGCCAATGATGAGTTGGATGTGGGAACAAGTATGAATAGCGCGCCTTTGTCCACCACTTTTCCATTTGTTTCTTCCACTCTTTCCACTAATACCGGAATTCTCTATGGAATCAATCGTCATAATAACAGTTTGATTATTTTTGATCGTTTTGAAATGGAAAATGCCAATATGGTGGTTTTTGCCAAATCCGGTTCGGGAAAAAGTTATACGGTGAAGTTGGAAATTTTAAGATCTTTAATGATGGGAACGAATGTTATAGTGATTGATCCGGAAAATGAATATAAACATTTATCTGAAGCGGTGGGAGGAGCTTTTGTCAAAATTTCGCTAAACTCGGAAAATCATATCAATCCTTTTGATTTGCCAAAAGTGAAAGAAGACGAAGATCCAGAAGATATTTTGCGAAATAATATCGCTAGTCTTATAGGACTATTGCATATAATGCTGGGCAGTATTACTCCGGAAGAAGATTCTGTTTTGGATAAAGCTATCCATGAGACTTACGCAGTCAGAGATATCAGCACGGACTCCGATTTGAACGCTTTATCAAAAGAAGCTTTCCCCACAATATCGGATTTGCACCAAGTTTTGAGAAATATGGAGGGAGGAGAAGATTTGGCAGTAAGATTGGAGAGATATACAGAAGGAGTTTTTGCGGGATTTCTCAATAATACCACTAACATTGACGTCAAAAATCAAATGACAGTTTTCAATGTGAGGGACATGGAGGATGATTTGCGACCGGTGGCGATGTATATGGTGATGCAATTTATTTGGGGAGAAATGCGTGCCAACTTGAAAAAAAGATTGGTTTTAATTGATGAGGCGTGGGTAATGATGCAATATGAAGAAGCGGCTTCTTTTGTTTTTGGAATTGCAAAAAGATGTCGCAAGTATTATACTGGACTTACCACTATCACTCAGGATGTTAATGATTTTTTGTCTTCGCGATATGGAAAAGCGATTGTTACCAATTCTTCCATTCAACTTCTTCTCAAACAATCTCCGGCATCGGTGGATGTGATTTGCGAAACTTTTTATTTGACTGATCAAGAAAAATTTCTTCTTTTGGAAAGCAATGTGGGCGAGGGGATATTTTTTGCCGGAACCAAACATGTGGCGATTGAAGTAGTAGCTTCTTATTCCGAAGATCAAATTATCACCACCGATCCTTCTCAAATTCTTAGAGTAGAAGAAGCAAAAAGAGAAATGAAAAATGAATAAAAAAAAATGACTGAAGAAATTAAAAATAAAAATCAATTAGAAGAGGCGAGATTGAAAGATGAAATGGAAAAACGAAACAGCGTTGATAATAAGCGTTATCAAGAAAGTCCTGTTCCGGCAATGCCAAAAAAATTAGGAAATATAAAGGGTAAAATGAAGGAAATGTCAAAGTTGGCAACGCCAGAGAAAACTCTTTCTCTTATTTTGGAAATTGATCCTTTGAAGGACTGGGTATATTTTTTGGCTTTAACCGGAGCGATTCTTAAGGATCTTTTGGATCTTATTGAGGGTGTGGTCATTCTATATATTGTTGTGGTTGTGGCGACATTCTGCGTTTCCATTTTTATCTCCCTAATGATGGTTTTGGCAAATGCTTTGGAAGAACAAAAAAATGCTGGGAGGAGAATGATGAAAAGATGGTTGATTCTTTCGGGGGCGACAACCGGAGAACTTCTTATCGGAGTGGATTTTATCCCAATGGAAACGATTGCTGTCTTTGCGATTTACGGTTTGGCGCTTTTGGCGAGAAAACAAGCCAAAGAAGAAAGAAAAAAAGAGAAGAAGCTTTCTTTAGAATACGCTTAATTTTTTGAAAAGAAAATAAAATTAAATAATATTGTAAACTGAAAAAAATTAAGACAATTTTTGGGAGTTTAACAAATAAAATATCATAATGTTTTAGAATTATGTCGTTAGTTTGGTGCTAAATACGCAAATCATTATTCTTTAGTAAAGTTGAAAATTTTGATTACTGTTATTTTTTTACCAAACGCATAAACCATAAAATAAAAACATTTTTTATGCCTAGTTTTGAAAAAAATAAAGAAGAAAATTGGAAATTTTTTGTGACTACTGTTTTTTTTATTGTCGCTTGTCTTTTGCTCTCTTTCTTTTTCCCTTCTAAAAGTGAAATTCAAAATTTGATTGGCAATTTATTTTTTTTAGTGATAGCACCGATT
>PFHO01000062.1:0-562 GCA_002782345.1 Candidatus Moranbacteria bacterium CG_4_8_14_3_um_filter_34_16 | reverse complement strand
GAAAAATAAAAAAGAAGGATTTTTATGGGGAAGTTTGATGTTGATTCTCTCTTGCGTGGCGATGTATCTTTTGATGACTAAGACAAGTTTTTTATCCAGTTATGAAGTTTTAGTTTCAATGACGAAAGATTTTTCCATTTTTCTCTTAATGATATTGGTTTTTTTCAATTTTATTTTGTTTATTCAGGAATATTTTTTTCACGGTTTTATCTTGTCTTTTTTTTCTTTGTATATCGGCAAATGGGCGATTTTGATTCAATTTGGGATATATTTTTTGACAATTTTGATTTTCAAACAAAATCTCTGGAATTTTTTTCCTTCTTTGATTTTATCTTTGACGGGAGGGGTAACGGCTTATAGAACTCAATCAATGGTGTATTCATATTTGAGTGGATTGTTATTTTTGATTTTTTTTAACGCTTATTTGGTTTATTTGGCTAAAATATAATGAAGAAAATAAATACAATAAAAAAAATAATCGCCATTGAGATAATCTCATTCTTGATTTTTTCTGGGAATGTCAATTTTGTTTTGGCTGATTGGGTAAGTTTTGACGCAGTGG
>PFHO01000034.1 GCA_002782345.1 Candidatus Moranbacteria bacterium CG_4_8_14_3_um_filter_34_16 | reverse complement strand
CTTAGCGGGATAGTATTTGTTACCAGTTTTTCCAAAATCTCGCAGTCTCCACTTGTAATAACACTTTCTGGATATCCCAAATATTTGACAGGTTTCTCAGGAGTGCAAAATAGGGTGGAGTTATACAAAAACTTGACATTTTTTTAAAAGTTTATATAATGAGGTTGAGATAAGTGAGACGGTGATAAAACGGATAAAACGGATAAAACGAAGAATTTTTGAAGAAAAACTTTTTTGAAGGATAAAAAATATTTCGGGTGAAAAAAACTGCAAATAAATTGCAACTGTTTTGTTTTCGTGGAATATTTTTAATAGGTTTTTTTAGTTGATTTTTTAAATTTGAAAAAACTGGTATATTTTGTCAAGTTGAATTTGGCGAAAAGGGAAATTTCGCTTTTTGGATAAATAAATTTGTATTCATTGGACTCTTTTTTGAAAGAGTTCGCAAAATTCTGAAAAAAAATCTAGACAACTAAATCCTTTTTAACCTCATTTGTTTTCTATTTCTATTTGAAATAGACAAAATGAGCTTTATTTTTATGTCTAAAATTAAAAAAAGTTTGAAGGTAAAAGAAACTTTCAGCGCCGGTTCTTCTTTAGCAAAAAGAAAATTTTTCAAGAAAATGTCTTTTGTTTCCCTTCCAAACCTTATTGAATCGCAAATAAATTCTTATGATTGGTTTTTGGAAAAAGGATTGAGGGAAATTTTAGATGAAATCAGTCCCATTGAAGATTTTACCGAAAAGGATTTAGAATTGTCTTTCGGGGGATATTATTTAGATGAGCCAAAGTATGACGAAATAACCGTCAAAGAAAAAAATATTTCTTATGAAGCTCCTCTTCGTTGCAAAATTCAACTTCTTATAAAAAAAACCGGAGAAATCAAAGAGCAGGAAATTTATTTGGGAGACTTTCCTATAATGACCGAGCGAGGAACATTCATAGTCAATGGAGTCGAAAGAGTGGTAGTGAGTCAGATAATAAGAAGTCCGGGAGTTTTTTTTACTGTTGACTATATAAAAGGCAAGAAACTTTTTGGCGCTAAAGTGATTCCTAACAGAGGTGCTTGGATAGAATTGGAAACAGATTTTGATGGAGCTATTTTTGTCAAAATTGATCGCAAAAGAAAAGTGGCCATTACTTCTCTTTTGCGTGCTTTCGGTTATTCTTCTGATGAGGAACTTTTAAATTTGTTTAAAGATATTGATAATGGAGAAATAAGCTATATCCATGAAACCATTGAAAAAGATATCGCTAAAAATCAAGGAGAAGGATACAAAGAAGTTTATAAAAGAATTCGTCCGGGTGATTTGGCGACTGAGTCTAATGCTAAGCAAGTTATAGACGCGATGTTTTTTTCTTTTGAAAAATATGATTTTGGCGGAGTGGGGCGATATCGTCTCAACCAAAGATTGGATGTTTCATTGCCGGATGATGAAGAACATAGAATTTTAACTAGAGAAGATTTGATTGTGATAATCAAAGAAATAATCCGACTTAATAATGATCCAGAAGCAAAACCGGATGATATAGATTATTTGGGAAACAGAAGAGTGCGTTCTGTGGGGGAATTGATTCAAAATAAATTGAGAATCGGTCTTGCGAGAACGGCTAGAAACATAAAAGACCGAATGAGTACTTGTGATATTGTGACAGTCGTTCCCGGTCAATTGGTCAATTCGCGACCGATTGCCGCTTCCATAAAAGAATTTTTTTCCAGTTCCCAATTGTCTCAATTTATGGATCAGGTCAATCCTTTGGCTGAATTGGAGCATAAAAGAAGAATAAGTGCTATGGGACCGGGAGGTCTTACGCGAGAAAGAGCCGGATTTGAAGTGCGTGATGTGCATACTTCGCACTATGGAAGAATTTGTCCAGTGGAAACTCCGGAAGGTCCCAATATCGGTTTGGTGGGACATTTGGCGACTTATGCCAAAATAAATTCTTATGGATTTTTAGAAACTCCTTATCTTAAAGTTTATCACGAAATTGAAAACAAACCGGAAAAAACAGTAGGAAAATTTTTAAAAGAAAAAATCGGGAAGTTTGATGTCGGAACAGAAATAACGGAAGAGATAGCCCAAGAAATTGCCGAAGACAAAAAGAAAAAAACAATTCTCATCAAAGCTTGGGTGAGTCAAGAAGTGGAATATGTGAATGCTATCAAGGAAGACAAGAAAAATATCGCTCATGCCGGAATTGTAACTGATGAAAAGGGTAATGTTTTGGAAGATATTGTGGAGGCTAGAGTGAGTGGACAAGCGACCGAAATTGAAGTGGAAAAAATTGATTATGTGGATGTTTCTGCCAAACAATGCGTTTCAGTGGCAACTTCTTTGATTCCTTTTTTGGAACACGATGATGCCAACCGAGCGCTTATGGGATCAAATATGCAACGACAAGCGGTTTCTTGCGTAAAACCGCAAGCACCTATTGTGGGAACGGGCATTGAAGATAAAGCGGCTGCTGATTCCGGTCAAGTGGTAATTGCCAAAATAGATGGAGAAGTGGTTGAAGTTGACAGCAATCATATAGTTGTTAAAGAAAAATTGCCGGCGGGTGCTAAAAAACCTTATCTGAAAAGAATTTATAATCTTCAAACTTTTGCCAAATCCAACGCTTTTACTTCTATGAATCAAATTCCTAGAGTGGAAAAAGGTCAAATAATAGAAAAAGGACAACTTTTGGCGGATGGAGCGTCCACTGAAATGGGTGAATTGGCTTTGGGGCAAAATGTTATGACTGCTTTTATTCCGTGGGAAGGTTCCAATTATGAAGACGCTATTATTATTTCTGAAAAATTAGTGCAAGATGATAGATATAGCTCCATTCATATTGAAGATTTTTCTTTGGATGTCAGAGATACTAAATTAGGACCGGAAGTGGTTACTAGAGATATCCCCAATATCGGAGAAGAAAGATTAAGAAATTTGGACGAAACCGGGATAATCCGAGTAGGTGCGGAAGTGATTTCCGGCGATATTTTAGTGGGAAAAATTTCTCCCAAAGGCGAAGGAGATTTGACTTCGGAAGAAAGATTGTTGAGAGCTATTTTTGGAGAAAAATCTCGCGATGTCAAAGACAGTTCGCTTTATCTTCCTCATGGAGAATATGGCAAGGTAGTGGATATAAAGATTTTCTCTCGCGAACAAGGAGATAAACTTTCTACCGGAGTTATTCAACAGATTCAAGTAAGTGTGGCACAAATGAAAAAAATTTCAGTGGGAGATAAACTAGCGGGAAGACATGGAAACAAAGGGGTGATATCTAGAATTGCTCCGGTGGAAGATATGCCTTATCTGCCAGACGGAACTCCGGTAGATATGATTCTTAATCCGTTAGGAGTGGCGAGCCGAATGAATATTGGTCAGATTTTGGAAATTCATTTAGGTTGGGCGGCTTTCACTTTGGGATACAAAGCAGCTACTCCGGTTTTGGAAGGAGTAACCGAAGAACAAATAAAGGGAGAGCTTAAAAAGGCCAGACTTCCGGAAGATGGAAAAATAAAATTGGTGAACGGCCGAACTGGAGAATATTTTGATCAAAAATCAACGGTGGGAATTATGTATGTTATGAAGTTGCATCACTTGGTGGATGATAAAATTCACATGCGATCTATTGGACCTTATTCGTTGATAACGCAACAACCCTTAGGAGGAAAAGCTCAGTTTGGAGGACAACGTTTTGGGGAAATGGAAGTTTGGGCGTTGGAGGGTTATGGCGCAGCTTATACTCTTCAAGAAATGTTGACGATAAAATCCGATGATGTTATGGGAAGATCCAAATCTTATGAATCTATTATTAAAGGAGAACCAATCAAAAGTCCGAATGTTCCAGCTTCTTTTCATGTTTTGGTGAATGAGTTGAAAGGTTTGGGCTTAAGCGTGAAATTGATGGGAGCCAAAAATGAAGAAATTGAGGATGAGGATGAAAAAAATAGATTTTAAATTATATATTTATTTTCAAATAACATTAAATTAAATTTATGGATTCAATGAATAACACCAAAATAAGCGATTTTAAAAGTGTGAAATTGGGGATTGCCAGTCCGGAAGATATTTTGGAGTGGTCGCATGGAGAAGTTACCAAACCGGAAACTATAAATTATCGCACCCAGCGTTATGAACGAGAAGGTCTTTTTGATGAAAAGATATTCGGTCCTTCCAAAGATTGGGAATGTTATTGCGGAAAATATAAGAGAATTCGTTACAAAGGAATAGTTTGCGACAAGTGCGGAGTGGAAGTAACTAGAAGTATCGTAAGAAGAGAAAGAATGGGGCATATTAAATTGGCAGTGCCTGTTTCGCATATTTGGTTTTTGCGAGGAGTGCCGTCTAAAATCGGATTGGCTTTAGGGGTGGGCGTGCAAAGCATAGAAAGAGTGATTTATTTTTCCAGCTATATCATTTTGGAAGTTTTTGAAGAAGAAAAAGAAAAAGCTTTGAAACAGGTGGATCAAGAATTTAACAATAAGCAAAAAGAAATCAATAAAAATTTTTCCGGTGACAAGCATTTGGTTGAAAAGCAAGAGGAATTGAAAAATATTTTCAAAAAATCCAAAGAAGAATTGAAAAGCATCCAACCGTTAAGCGTTATTTCTGAAATGGATTATTTCAATTTATCCACTAAATACGGGCAAGTTTTTTCTGCTGGAATTGGAGCGGAAGCGATAAGAAAAGTTTTGGAAAAAATGAATCCGGAAGAAGAAGTGAAAAAATTGAAAAATGTGTTGGAAGATGAAGAAGTTAAAGACAGAAAAAAACTTTTAAAACAGATAAAATTGTTTCAAGGTTTTGTAAATTCCAAAATAAAACCGGAGTGGATGTTGCCGACGATTATTCCGGTTATCCCGCCTGATCTTCGTCCAATAGTGGCTTTAGATGGAGGAAGATTTGCCACTTCCGATTTGAATGATCTTTATAGAAGAATTATCAACAGAAATAATAGACTCAAAAAATTGTTGGAAATCGGGGCGCCGGAAGTGATTACTAGAAATGAAAAAAGAATGTTGCAAGAAGCGGTTGACGCTCTTTTTGACAATTCCACTCGTCGCAATCAAGTTTCTGTGGCGGCATCTACCGGACAAAGAAGACCTCTTCGTTCTTTAGCGGACGCGTTAAAAGGAAAGCAGGGGCGGTTTAGACAAAATCTTTTGGGTAAAAGAGTTGATTATTCAGGCAGAAGTGTGATTGTGGTTGGACCGAAATTGAAACTTTTTCAATGCGGATTGCCTAAAAAAATGGCATTGGAACTTTTCAAGCCTTTTATAATCAACAAATTGATAGAAAAAGAATTGGCCTATAATGTTAGATCAGCGGGAAAAATGGTGGAAGGAGAAACCGAAGAAGCTTATGATATTTTGGATCAAATAATTTCCAGTCATTATGTTTTGTTGAATCGTGCTCCGACTTTGCATCGTTTGAGTATTCAAGCTTTTCAACCGGTGCTCATTGAAGGAAAAGCTATTCAAATTCATCCGATGGTTTGTAGCGCTTTTAATGCCGATTTTGATGGAGATCAAATGGCAGTGCATGTTCCTTTGACGGAAAAAGCTCGCTGGGAAAGTGAAAATTTGATGCTTAGTTCCAGAAATCTTTTGAAACCGGCGAGTGGAGAACCTATTATCACTCCTACTTTGGATATGGTTTTAGGGTGTTATTATATAACTCATATTGTTTCAGGAGCCAAAGGAGAGGGGAAAATATTTTCTGATTCCGAAGAGGCGATTATGGCGAATGAATTGGGATATGTTGACACGCGCGCTTTGGTAAAAGTTTTGTTTAAGGGAAAAATTTTAGAGACTTCTATTGGAAGAATTAGACTTAATGAAATTATCCCGGCAGAGATTGGTTTTTTAAATGAAGAGATGACCAAGAAAGAACTAAAATTTTTAGTGGCGCGGATTTTGGAAGTTTGCGGACAAGAGGAAACGGCTCAATTTGTGGATAGGATAAAAAATTTAGGCTTTCAATCAGTTACCAAATCGGGAATAAGTTGGGGTATGGATGATTTAGCAGTTCCAAAAAATAAAAAGAAAATAATCTCTCAGGCGGAAGAAGAAGTGGCAATAATCAAAAATCAATATAATATGGGTCTTCTTACCGAAGAAGAAAGAAAAGGAAAAGTGATTGAAGTCTGGAGTGAGGCCAAAAATAAAATTGCGGAGGAAGTGCGAAATTCTATGGATAAAGAAGGTCCGGTTTATTCTATGGTTTATTCTAAGGCGCGCGGATCCGAATCAGTGGTGGTTCAGATGTCTGGAATGAAAGGGCTTATGGCTGGACCAACAGGAGAAACGATTGAATTGCCAATTAAAAGTTCTTTTAAAGAAGGTCTTAATGTTTTGGAATATTTTATTTCTACTCATGGAGCTAGAAAAGGTATGGCGGATACGGCGCTTAGAACTGCCACCGCCGGTTATCTAACTAGAAGATTGGTGGATGTTTCTCAAAATGTAATTGTTACTGAATCCGATTGTAAGGATAGCGAAGGAGCTTATATATACAAAGAAGATTCTGATAGAATTGGACAAAGCTTCGCTTCTCGTTTGGCGGGAAGAGTAGTAGTGGAAAGTGTTTTGGATCCTAAATCAAAAAAGACCATTATTGAAAAGGGTGAAATGATTTCCAAAGATAATGCGGAAAAAATAGAGAAGATTGGAATTGAAAAAATAAAAATCAGAACAGCAGTTACCTGTAAATCTGTTCGTGGAGTATGTCAGAAATGTTATGGAATGGATTTGGGAAGAGGAAAAATGGTGGAAATTGGACAAGCGGTGGGAATTGTGGCGGCACAAGCCATTGGAGAACCGGGAACTCAGCTTACTATGCGGACATTTCATATTGGAGGAATAGCCGGATCGGATATCACGCAAGGTCTTCCTCGGGTGGAAGAAATTTTTGAAGCGCGTCCGCCAAAAGGAGAGTCGGTTATTTCAGAAGTTTCTGGAAAAGTGATTAAGATTGAAAATTTGGAAAAAATTATCTCCGTAAAGATTGAAACAAGCGATAAGAAAAAAACTATCAAAGAATATCAGCTTCCTGCCGGAAGCACTTTGAAAATTTCCGAGGGTGAACTTATTGGCAAAGGAACTCCGCTTAATGAAGGACATATTGACCTAAAAAAACTTTATAAAACGATGGGTTGGGAAAAAGTTTATCGGTATATCATTCGGGAAATTCAAGAAGTTTATGCTTCTCAAGGAGAAGGAATAAATGATAAACACATTGAAATTATAATTCGTCAAATGTTTAGCCGAGTTTTGGTTTTAGACGCGGGAGACACTAGTTTTTCTACTGGAGATATTTTGGAAAAAAATGCTTTTGACGAAGCTAATGTCAAAATGGAAGAGCAAGGCGGACTGTTAGCCAAAGGCGAGAAAATGCTTTTGGGAATTACAAAAGTGGCTCTTTCCACGGATAGCTTTTTATCGGCGGCCTCTTTTCAGGAAACCGCTCGCGTGCTTATAAATGCGGCTGTTTCTGGAAAGGAAGACAATTTGCGAGGATTAAAAGAAAATGTGATTATTGGGAAATTGATTCCGGCCGGGACCGGGTATAGAGGGAAAAAATAACTTAAAATAAAATAGAAATTTTATAAAAACAAAAACCGACTTTTTCAATCGGTTTTTGTTTTTATTATTTTTTTTAACCCATCGGACTAACCTAGCGAACAGTCCGCTTTTTTTCCATAAAAAAAGTTATCCACAGGGGGGTTGCTATTATTATTATTATTATGTGGTATAATAAATTTGAAAGAAAAAAATAAAAAAAATAACTCATAAGCAATTTATTTTTTTTTATATATAATTAATCTAATCAATGTGTTATTTTATCACAACACAAACATTAAAAAACAAAAAAATATGATGAGCAAAAAAAATTTAATTTACTTGATAACAGGAGTGGTGGTGATTG
>PFHO01000017.1 GCA_002782345.1 Candidatus Moranbacteria bacterium CG_4_8_14_3_um_filter_34_16 | reverse complement strand
GGAAAGATTATTTGGCAAACAAGGGTCTTCAACGAGAACATACAAGAAGCGAAATAGAATCAAAAGTGGCAGCTGTTTTATACGCGCAAGAAGTTGGGGATAAAAAACTGGAAAAGGAAGCTTCATTGCTGTTGATTCAATTATTTATAGAAAAAGAAGATTATGAAAATGCCGGAATTTACATAGAGCATATTAAAAAAGTTAAGAACAGAGTTTATGATTTGAATGAAGAAAATGTTTTTGAGTTTAAAAAAGGCGAGACTTTATTTCTTATTGAGGAAGTGGCTCGTCTGATTAATGAAGCTGATATAGATAGAGAAGAAATTTTAGCTTTGACTCAAGAAAACCCTTTAAGAAAAATAAATCTTGAAAAACAAAAAGAGTTGTTGAAATCAAAGAAAATAAAAGCATTGTTTTTTTTGGCGAGTTTGTTGGATAATTTAAAAAATTATCTCAAAGTTGAGGAAAAAGTCAAAAAAGAATTTTCTCAGGATTTGAGAGTGAGTGAAAATTTAAGGATAAGAGAAAAAGTGTCAGCGGAACTTTTGAGAGAAAGTCTTGAGAAAACAATGAAATTTATATCTTTCAATTTTTGCAAAATAAACAAGGATGTTTTGGAATTTTGGAAATGCGATGAAAGAATTGAAAATGGAGATGTGCCTTATTTTACAAGAAAAGACTTGAAAAAAGGAGTTATTTTTCCGATAGGCGCGAATATCAGAAATTTTTCTCATGTTATTTTGTGGGCAAAAAAATTTAAAGGGGAAGATTTTGAAAAAATTAAAGAGTTTATTTTCCAAAAACAAGAAGAAGCGAGAGAATTTTATTTGGCGAGAACTAGTAGTGGACATCATATTAGCAATGAATAGTGGTTAGATATTTTGCAGAAACGGATTTGTCTAATTGTTTCGGTAGGCAGGTAACTTGTTTTACATATTCTACTAACTTTTTAATCTAGTGTTAGTGTTGTGCGGGTTTAAACCTGTGAAACTTTTAAGATATTAAACTAAAAGAAATAGATTGCAAACTCGCTCTTGTAAATTGAGGATTTATTTTATGCAAATTGAGAAACTGAAAGAAATTTTAGCTAACAATGGCGAACCGAAATTTCGTTTGAGCCAGATTCAAAAAGCCATCTATCAAGATGGCGTTTCTGCTTTTTTGGAAATTTCAACTATTTCTAAGTACTTACGCAAGCTATTGGAAAAAGAAATGAAGTTCCTCTCATTTAAAGTGGAAAAAATTTTGGTGTCAAAAAATCAGAATTCTATTAAAGTGCTATTAAAATTATCAGATGGCAATAAGATAGAAACAGTGTTACTTTCGCCGATGAAAAATAAATGGTCAGTTTGTGTTTCTTCGCAAGTTGGTTGTGCCTTAAATTGCGTTTTTTGTGCGACAGGGAAAGGTGGATTTCAAAGAAATTTAACAACAGAAGAAATTGCCGATCAAGTTTTATTTTGGAAGCAATTCATCAAAAAAAATAAAATTAAAGGAAAAATATCCAATGTTGTTTATATGGGAATGGGGGAGCCGTTTTTGAACTGGAAGGAAGTGAAAAAAAGTCTGCAAAATTTAATAGAATTGAATTTATTCGGTTTTGGAGCGCGATCTATATCCGTTTCTACGGCTGGAATTCCGGAAGGAATTTTAAATTTGGCAAAAAATTTTCCTCAAGTCAATTTGGCGATTTCTTTGCATTTTGTCAGAAATGATTTAAGAAGCCGTTTTATGCCGATAAATAAAATTTATGATTTGCAATTATTGAGCAAATCGCTGGAAGAATATTTTAAAAAATGCAACAGAAAAGTTTTTTTGGAATATATCTTGATAAAAAACATCAACGATAAAATTAGTGATGCTGAAGAATTGGCTTCTTTTGTTGCATCTTTTTCCAAAAAAAATTTGTTGCATATAAATCTTATCAGAGGAAATTTTACTGAGGGAAAATTGAAGCCGTCTCCTTTTTTCCAAATTGAAGAATTCAGAAAATATTTGGAGAGAAAGGGCGTTAGTGTAACGGTAAGAAAAAGTGTCGGAGAGGACATCCAAGGCGCTTGCGGTCAATTGGCGGGTAAAGTTTCTTTTTAAAATTGAAATTTTTTATAAAACCAAAAACCGTGCAAACCCTAAAAAAAATAATTTTTCAAAAAATTTTTTAGTTCCCGATAATTTGAAGAGCTACTTTTCTTGAGCGAGAACGATCCAGTTCAATGGCAAAAATTCTTTGCCATGTTCCCAATTGAAGACTGCTTTTGACGATATTAAGCATGGTGGAAGTTGGAAGATGAATAGCTTTGTTGTGCGAATGACCGTTGGCGCATTCTCCGTCGCACATATTAACGGTGCGAATTTCAAAATTATCATGCATATATTTCATAGTACGAGGAGCCAATTTTTCCAAAAGTTTTTTCATATCGGAAATCAGAAGCGGTTCAGCTTCATTGACGATGATAGACATCGTTGTGTGAAGACTTTGGATATTAATCACACCGTTTTTAATTCCGCTTTTTTTGATTTTTTTTTGGATTTTTTCAGTGATATCAATAAAGTCTAATGTTGTGGCGGTTTTAAGTTCCAATATCTCATTTATAATCTTCATATTTTTTGATTTTATTAATTAAGGAAAAACAAAATCATTCTATCATTTTTTAATTTTTTTTACTAGATAAGTATCTTTTAATTTATATCCCATTTTGCGATAATAATCTCTTGCTCCAATTCCGGAAATAACAATTATTTTTTTGCATTTAAATTCGTTGAAGGAGATTTTTTCTCCTTCAATAACAAGTTTTTTTCCCAATCCCATATGTTGCGGAGAATTTTCGTTTTTTTTGTCAATCCCAACAATTTTTCCGTAGGTGTGAAGTTCGCGAATGATAGCGGATTTTTCAAGAATTTTAGGATAGTTGTTATTTTTTTCTGATTTTAAAGAAGGGTTTATTCTGAGACGAAGAAGTGCAAAAAGTTTTTTTTGGTCAGGAGAAATATATTGCAAAAAAATTTCTTTTCCGGAAGAAGCGTCATAATCAATTCTGTTTAAAATAATTTTTTCTTTGGAAGAAAAATTTTGACGTATTTCTCGGCAACGAATGCACTGACATTGAATTTTTTCTTGCGTAAGTATTTGGCGAAGGTTGGAAACTTTCGGTCCGGCTAAAATAGAAGTTTCCGGTATATCGCGAATAAGACGAGAAATTCTGACATAAGCGGGGACAATTTTTTTGATGTTTCCAAGAAGTTTTTGAGTTTGAATATTGGTTAATGGCGTGAATTTTTTTTCTTGCCAAATTTTGTAAAGGGGAGAATTGAGAGTAACAACACAAGGATAAATTTTTATCAGATCCGGTTGAAAAGCAGGGTTTTTGAAAAGTTTTTTAAACATTTCCAAATCTTTGCGAATGGAACTTCCCGGAAGTCCTGGCATCATATGATAACTTATTTTGAATCCGAAATTTTTGAGAATTTTTGTCGCGTTAATGATTGCTGGAACTCCATGCCCGCGTTGATTGATTTTTAAGATTTTATCGGAAATGTTTTGCGCTCCCAGTTCTACACGGGTGCAACCTAAACTTCTAAAATTTAACGCTTCCTGAATATCTATATAATCGGGACGAGTTTCTAATGTCAAACCAACTATGCGATAACGCGAATTCTCGTTTTTTCTCTGTTCTTTTTCAAGATTGGTTTTTTTGTTGAGAGGCATCTTTTTGGGATAATCATTGGCGGCACGAAAACATTCTTGGATAAATTTTTTTTGATATTGAGGATGCAAATAGGAAAAAGTTCCTCCCATCACGATGAGTTCAATTTTTTCAACGCAATGACCGTTGAGTTCCAAAGATTTTAGACGATTTTGGACTTGACGATAGGGATTAAAACGAGAACCAATGGCACGCATTACTGCCGGCTCATTACTCAAATAACTTTTAGGCATTTCTTTTTCACCGGGACAGTAAAGACATTGACCGGGACAAGGATAGGGTTTGGTAAGAACGGCAACAACTGCCACTCCAGAAAGGGTGCGATTTTTTTTACTGATCAAATTTTTTTCCAGTTGAGGATTGGGCAAAATTTCTTTTTTCAAAACCAGCCAGTTATAAATTTCTCTTAAATCGGCATTGGAAGGCAAGGGTAATCCGGTTTTTTTAGCCACTCTTTTTTTTATGGCGGAAAAATCGGCAGATCCAGTTTCTTGATTTGCCATTTTTAAAAATTTGACATAGGATTTACGCATATGAAAACGAAAAAAAATGATAAAATTTTGTTTGATTTGGAGGCAGGTTATGATCAAATAGCGGAAAAATTTTCTCAAACCAGAAATTTTTTTTGGCGGGACTTTGAATTTCTTGAAAGGTATGTTTTTGAAAAAGATTATGTTTTGGATTTTGGTTGCGGAAATGGACGATTGGCAAAATTTTTGGAAAGCAAAAACATAAAATATTTTGGGGTGGATGTTTCGCAAAAATTGATCAACATCGCGCAAAAACGTTATCCGCGAGAAAAATTTTCTAAAATCAATCGTCAAGACAGTTTAGCATTTAATGATAATTTTTTCAATAAAATTTTTTCTATTGCCGTTTTTCATCATTTTCCTCCGACAATCGCTTCTTTTTGGGCCAAAGAGCTGAAAAGAGTTTTGAAATGTGGCGGGACGATGATAATAACTGTTTGGAATTTGAAGCAAGGAGGATATTTTATCCCTGATAAAAAAAGCAATCGTAAAGTTTTCTATATTCCTTTTAAGGATAATCAAGGAAATGTTTTCAAGCGGTATCATCATGTTTATTCATTGGAAGAACTTTCAAAAATTTTTTTTGATTGCGGTTTCGGGATCAAAGAAAAATTCATTCATAATGAAAAAAATCTTATCTTGATTGTTCAAAAACGGCGTTGACCGAAAGATTTTTTTCTGCTAGATTAAGGGGGTGTTTAGGCGATAAAAATTTTTAAAAAATGAAAAAAATTATTTTAGGTCTAATTGGAGAGAAAGGATCGGGAAAAGGCACTGTGTCAGATTATTTAATTTCTCAATATGGAGCGGTGCATTATGGAACTTCCAAAATTTTAAGAAGAACTTTGGAAGATTTGTATGTCCCCGTCTCTCGAGATAATTTGGTGAAATTGGCGTTAGTTTTGAAAGAAGGATATGGTCCTTCGGTGATTATTGATTCGCTTATTCAAGATATGGAAAAAAACGGATCAGATATTATTATTGCCGATGGCATTAGAATGCATGGAGATGTAGAGCCTTTTCGCAAAAAATACGGGAATAATTTCTTTTTAATTTATGTTACTGCTGATTTGCGTTTGCGATATGAAAGAACCAAAAAAAGAAAAGAAAAAGAAGGAGAAGACAAAGCCACTTTTGAAGAATTTTTAGAAGAAGAGGGAAGACTTACGGAAGTTTCTATTCATGAAATTGGTCGGCAGGCCAATTTCAAATTAAATAATAATGGAACATCGGAAGAATTGAAAAAACAAGTGGATGATATGATGAAAAAAATTTTAAAAAATTGATTTTTTTTTAATCAAATAAAATCAAAAAAATGGTTAGCAGAGAAAATCCTAAAAAAAAAAGGATTAATTGGGACGAAACTTTTATGAATTTAGCCATTATGGTTTCCAAGAGATCAGCTTGTAAATTTCATGAAACCGGGTGTGTCTTTGTGGATGAAAGAAAAAGAATTATTTCTATGGGATATAACGGTCCGACGGAAGGAGATTATCATTGTTTGGAAGTTGGTTGCGCCAAAGTGGATGGCGATCCGCAAACTGGAAAATTAAAACGTTGTCGCGGAGCGCACGCCGAAATAAATGGAATTATTAACGCACAAGACAGCCGAAGATTAAGAAATTCAACTCTTTATACTGTTATTTTTCCTTGCTATGATTGTATGAAAGCGTTGAATAATGCCGGAATAAAAGAAATAGTATATTATGAAAATTATGAAAGAATTAAAACCGGCGGAGAGCAAAAAGAAGAAGAAGGCGAGGCGGTTGAATTGGCGGAAAGAAGAAATATAAAATTGAGAAAATTCAAAGGGAAAGTTTTGTTAAAAGAAAAATATAAAAATAATGGATGCGATGATTTTTGCGAGGCGTGTTAAATGAAAATTTTTAAAAATTTTTACTATGAGAGAAAAAAAACATCCGGAATTTCAATATCTTAATTTATTGAAAGATATTTTGAAAAATGGGACTAAGCAAACTGATTTGGGAACCGGAGTAACAACGCGAAGTGTTTTTGGTCGTCAAATCCGTTTTGATTTTAAAGATGGTTTTCCTCTTCTGACGACTAAAAAAGTTTATTGGAAAGGAGTGCTTTATGAATTGAGTTGGTTTTTATCCGGTCAATCTAATATAAAATATTTAGTGGATAATGGGGTTCATATTTGGGATGATTATCCTTATAAAATTTATCGCGAGTTGATAGAAAAAAATAAAGTTCCTTCAATGTCCAAAGAAGAATTTATCGCGCGAATTGCCGATGATGAAAAATTTGCCAAAAAATACGGAGAACTGAAACATATTTATGGAGAAATGTGGAGACGCTGGCCAGCTAAAAGCGGGAGAACAATTGATCAGGTGAAATGGTTGGTGGAAGAATTAAGAAAAGATCCTGATTGTCATAACGCGCTCGTCAATTCTTGGAATCCGGAATATCTTTATTCAATGGCAAAAAAAGAAGAAGCTTCTCGTTTTCCCATTTGTCACAATATGTATCAATGCAGTGTGAGAAACGGGAGATTATCCTTGCAACTTTATCAAAGATCAGCGGATATTTTTTTGGGTGTTCCTTTTAACATTGCCAGTTACGCTCTTTTAACGATAATTTTAGCTAAAATTACCAGCAACCAACCAGGAGAATTTATCCATACTTTTGGCGATGTTCATATTTATGAAAATCATTTGGATGCGGTCAAGGAGCAGTTATCACGAAGTCCAAAACCGTTTCCAAAATTGGAAATTTCTGATAAAGTGAAGGAAGTGGATGATTTTTTGCCGGAGCATATCAAGCTGAAAAATTATGAAGCTCATCCTGTTATAAAAGCGGAACTTTCTCCAACAGGAGGATTGGCGACAAAAAGTTGGAAAAAATTTATCCAAAAAAAGAATTGATTTAATAAGATTTTTTTTAATTTTATGAAAGTTTTTCTTGTGATGGCAATGACCGCGGATGGTAAAATAGCAAAAACAGACAACCATTTTCCTGATTGGACAAGCAAGGAAGATAAAAAATTTTTTCATAAAATTTCCGAAAAAGCCGGAGTGGTGATTATGGGAGATAAAACTTTTTTTACCTTTCCTCGTCCGCTTAAAAATAGATTAAATGTTGTTTTTACTCTGGAAAAAAATCCAAAAAAAATAGAAGGAGTGCGTTGGGTGAAAGGACCGCCGGAAAAAATTTTGACGAAATTGGAAAAAGAGGGGTATAAAAAAGTTATTTTGGGCGGAGGCGCTTTTATCAACGGAATGTTTTTGGAAAAAAAATTGGTTGATGAGATAATTATAACCATAGAACCAAAAATTTTTGGCGATGGATTGGGACTTTTCAGGGGCGATTTTGATGTCAACTTAAAATTAAAAAAAATTGAAAAAATAAATAAAAATTCGGTGCTTTTGAGATATCAAGTGTTAAAATAAAGAAGATATAAATTAAATTTTTTAATGGTCCGCTTTTGGCGGATAAAAGAATATGATTTTAGGCATAAAAAAATTGCATGAGTTGGTAAAGGAACAAAAATTAGTGGAAAATTTGTGCGAACGAGAAATGAATAATCCGGAAGGTGCCGGGTTTGATTTGCGCTTAGGGGAAGTTTTTGAAATTGAAGGCGATGGGTCTTTGGGGATAGAAGAAAGACAAACCCCGGAAATAAAATCTGTGGCTAAATTTAATCCGGATAAAATTGATGATGAGAATAATTT
>PFHO01000036.1 GCA_002782345.1 Candidatus Moranbacteria bacterium CG_4_8_14_3_um_filter_34_16 | reverse complement strand
TAAATTTTCAGATTCTAAAATTTAAAAAGAACAAAAAAGATAAAAAAAATGGAAAGAATAAAAAAATTTTTAAAAAGTGTTTCTTTTGCTTATCGCGGTTTGAAATATGTTTTCAGACATGAAAAAAATTTTCAAAATGAAGCGTTTGTCGGAACGTTGGTAATTTTTGCGATGATATATTTTCAAGTAACTCGTATGGAAACAGTGGCTCTTTTTTTAGTCATATTCGGCGTTCTTATTTTGGAAATTCTAAATACCATAATGGAAAGAGTGGTGGATATTTTGAAGCCTCATGTTCATCCTTATGCTAGACTGATCAAGGATTTGATGGCGACCACAGTGCTTCTAGCTTCAATTTTGGCGGTTGTTGCAGGAGTCATCATATTTATTCCTTATATGAAATCTTTGTTTTGATTTTAAAAGTGAAAAGATAGTGATAGGTTGTTTTAAAAGATTTTTTGTATTATAATCTAAAAGAGTTAGGATAAATTTTGGAAAGCAAATTTTTTATAAGAGCTGAAAATAAAAATTTTCAAATTTTTGTGTTTTTCAGACGAAATAAAAATATCAATCGCAATGTCTAAAAATGATATAATTTGTGGCATAGATGTTGGTTCTTCCAAGATCAAAACAATTATTGCAAGGATTATCTCTTCAGAAGAAAATCCTAGAATTTTAGGTGTGGGGGTTGCAGAATCTTTTGGTGTTCGGAAAGGAATGATAGTGGATTTAGAAGAAACACTCAATTCTATAAATGAGTCTGTGGAAAAAGCGGAAAGGATTGCCGGTTTTTTAGTGAAAAGAGCGGTTGTTAGTATTGGCGGAAATCATATTTCTTCTCAGCTTTCCAAGGGGACTATCGCAGTTGGAAGAGCGGACGGAGAAGTCTCTTCCGATGATATTGAAAGAGTCATCTCGGCTGCTCAAACTGTTTCTATTCCGGCTAACAAAGAAATTTTGCATATTATTCCAAGAAATTTTTCTTTAGATGAACAGAAAGATATCAAAGATCCTTTAGGAATGAGTGGGGTGCGTTTGGAGGTGGATGCTCTTATCATTGAAGGATCCACACCTTATATAAAAAATTTATCCAAATGTTTTGAACAAGCTAAGATTGAAGTGGAAAGTTTTGTCTTGTCTCCTTTGGCGGCGGCTAAATCAATTTTGACTAAAAGACAAAAGGAATTGGGAGTAGTTTTGGTGGATATCGGAGGAGGAACAACTTCTTTGACTGTTTTTGAGGAAGATGATTTATTATTGAGCGTTATTCTTCCCATCGGTGGATCGCACATTACCAATGATATCGCGATCGGTCTTCGCACTTCCATTGATGTGGCGGAAAAAGTAAAGTTGGAATTTGGCAATGCTTTGCCGAAAGAAATTGGGAAAAAAGAGGATATAAATTTGTCCGAAATTGATTCTTCCGAAGAAGGAATTGTTTCCCGTTATCATGTAGCGGAGATCATAGAGGCAAGATTGGAAGAAATTTTCAATTTAGTAAACAAGGAACTTAGAAAAATAGAAAAAGATCGACTTTTGCCGGCTGGTGCGGTGCTTGTAGGAGGAACAGCTAAAATACCTGGAGCGGTTGATTTGGCAAAAAGTGCATTGGGTCTTCCGGCACAAACAGGTTTTCCAATATCTTTGGGCGGGCTGGTGGATAAAGTGGATGATCCTTCTTTTGCGACAGCGGTTGGTCTTTTGATGTGGGAAGCGGAAAGTTTTCAACAGGAATATTGGAAAAATAAAATTACCGGGAAAATTTTAGGAAATATTTCCGGCAATGTTTCCGGAATGGCAGGGAATATGAAAAAATGGATAGGAAAGTTTCTTCCTTAAAATAATTGATTTTTTTGTTTGTTTAGAAAGTGTGTTTTTGACAGGAAGATTATCTTGACGCTTATTTGACATTTTGTCATTTGGCGTGCTAAATTTAAATACTGATGAGATTTTCTTTTTCTATTTTTTTAAAAATAATTTGCATTTATAATTGATTTATAAAATATATGGCTGAGATAAAACCACCGGTAGAAACTTTTGCTAGAATTAAGGTTGTTGGTGTTGGCGGATCGGGAGGGCATGCGATTAGTCGCATGATTGACGCAAAGCTTAAAGGAGTGGAATTTGTGGCAATCAATACCGACGCGCAAGATCTTCATCATAATAAAGCGGCTGAAAAAGTGCATATAGGAAAAAATCTAACCAAAGGATTAGGAGCGGGGATGAATCCAGATGTGGGTCGCCAAGCGGCGGAAGAAAATCGGGATGAAATTCAGGAAGTTCTAAAGGGAGCGGATATGGTTTTTGTTACTTGCGGGTTGGGGGGAGGAACCGGATCTGGAGCATCTTCAATTGTAGTGGAAACTTCCAAAGAATTAGGAGCGTTAACTGTGGCGGTAGTCACCAAACCATTTAGCTTTGAGGGTGCTCAAAGACGAGCAATCGCGGAGGAAGCGTTGGAAAATCTTCGTGAAAGAGTAGATACTCTTATCATTATTCCTAATGACAAATTGCTTCAAATTATTGATAAGAAAACCACACTCATAAATTCTTTCAAAATTGTGGATGATGTTTTGCGTCAAGGAGTGCAGGGAATTTCTGATCTAATTATAAAACCGGGAATTGTCAATGTAGATTTTGCCGATGTAAAAGCGATTATGTCAGATAGCGGCTCCGCGCTTATGGGAATTGGAATTGGATCCGGAGAAAATCGATCATTGGAAGCCGCTAAAGCAGCGATCAATAGCCCGCTTTTGGAACTTTCCATTGATGGCGCCAAAGGAGTTTTGTTTAATGTTAGTGGTTCCTCCGATCTTACAATGTTGGAAATAAATGAAGCGGCGAATATTATCACTGAATCCATTGATCCTAACGCCAAAGTTATTTTTGGGGCGGTGGTGGATGAAACAATGAGAAAAGGCGAAGTGCAAATAACGGTAGTGGCTACCGGTTTTGACACGGATAGAAATAGCATTTCTCCTATGCAAAAAATGTCTAGAATTAGCGTGGCAAAAGAAAATCAATCACGAGAAGAAAAAAATGTTAAGACGGATGAAATTGAAAGAACAGACAGAATGACTTTTTCGGAAGATTTTGAATCCAAGATGATTATTGAAGAAAAAGTTCCTCCGAAAATTAAAAGAAATTTTTCTAAAAGTTTTAAGGAAGCTGAAGAAAATAATGAAGATGATGATTTGGAAATTCCAGCCTTTATAAGAAGAAAAATGAAAAAATAATTTTGTTATTTTTTCAATTTTTTGGAAGGAAATGTATATTTGAAAATTTGTTTTAATCAAATTTTTTTCCATTTTTTACGAAGTATTATTGACATATTTTTAAAAATGTCGTATCATTGCTTCGCTGACCCGTTGTGGCAGTGTTTTTGTTTCGTTAAAGTTATTTATTTGATTGTGAAACTCAATTAAAATTTAATCAAAAAAGAAGATTATGCCTACTATAAATCAGTTGAAAAAGAAACCGCGAAAAACAGGAGAGAGGAAATCAAAAACTCCCGCTCTTAAGTATGTTTTTAACACTTTAAAAAATAAACCGATAACGACAGGCAGTCCTTTTAAAAGAGGAGTATGCGTGAAGGTTTCTACTACTACGCCTAAAAAACCTAACTCGGCTCTGAGAAAAATTGCTAGAGTTAAGCTTACCAACGGGATGGAAGTTACCGCCTATATTCCCGGAGTGGGACATAATTTGCAAGAGCATTCTATTGTTATGATTAGAGGCGGAAGAGTAAAAGATTTGCCGGGAGTGAGATACCACATAGTGCGAGGAGTTTTGGATAGCGCCGGAGTTTCCAACCGAAAAAGAGGAAGAAGCAAATATGGTTCAAAAGTTGAAAAAGCGAAAGGATAATTTCTTTTTGAAATTTAATGAAAGGGTATAATTCAGATAATAATAAATGAGAAACTGATTGAAAGTTTTGCAAACAAATAACGAATAAAGAATTTTTGCTTCCAATTTGTCTAAATAAAAATAAGATAACAATAATAAAGGTATGCCAAGAAGAAAAAGAGTTTATCAAAAAAATGTCAAACCGGATTCCAAATACGGCAATGTTTTGGTGGGAAAATTTACCGCCAAAATTTTGAAAGAAGGGAAGAAAACATTGGCGGAAAAAATAATTTATGAATCTTTTGATATTATTCATGAAAAAACTAAAAAAGGCGGTCTTAATATTTTTGAACAAGCGATAAAAAATGTTTCGCCTTTAGTTGAGCTGAAATCCAGAAGAGTGGGTGGTTCCAATTATCAAGTGCCTATTCCGGTTGCGGGAGAAAGAAGGGTTATTTTGGCAATTAGATGGATAAAAAAAGCGGCTGATTCCAAAAAGGGTCGTAAAATGGCGGAGAAATTGGCGGATGAATTGATTGATGCGTCCAATAAAGTCGGAGTTGCTATGAAAAAAAGAGAAGAGGTGCATAGAATGGCGGAAGCCAATAAAGCTTTTGCTCACTTTGCCTAAAAAATAAGGATAAAATTGAAAGACCTTTTAATTTCAAAAGGCGTTTTGCATTTTTAGCAAATAGAATAATTTTTTTTTAGATTCAATTATTTTTTTAAAGAATTTATAAATTTATGGCTAGAAATTATCCTATAGATAAATATAGGAATATTGGAATTATCGCTCATATTGACGCCGGAAAAACAACTACAACCGAGCGAGTTTTGTTTTATACCGGAATCACTCATAAAATTGGAGAGGTTCATGAAGGTCAGGCAACGATGGACTGGATGGAACAGGAAAAAGAAAGAGGTATAACAATTACCAGCGCGACAACCACTTGCTATTGGAAAAATCATCGCATTAATATTATTGATACTCCCGGTCATGTTGATTTTACTGTGGAAGTGGAAAGATCGCTTCGTGTTTTGGACGGAGGCGTAGTTGTTTTTGATGGAAAAGAAGGGGTGGAACCTCAATCGGAAACTGTTTGGCGTCAAGCGGATAAATACAATGTCCCAAGAATTTGTTTTATAAATAAAATAGACAAAGAAGGGGCTGATTTCTATTATGCTCTTGACACTATTTGGAAAAGATTAACTCCCAACGCTTTGGCGCTTCAGATTCCGATAGGGGAAAGAGGCGATTTCAGAGGGGTGGTGGATCTTATAAAAATGAAAGCATACACTTTTTCCGGCGAGATGGGTGAAATTGTCAACGAAGAAGATATCCCGGAAGATCTGTTAGAAAAATCCAAAGAGTGGAGAGAAAAAATGGTAGAAAAAATTTCCGAAACAGATGACACATTGACAGAAAAATATTTAAATGGGGAAGAAATAAGCCAAAATGAGTTAAAACAAGCGCTCAGAAAATCAGTTATTGGAACAAAATTAGTGCCTGTTTTTACCGGAACAGCGCTTAGAAATAAGGGAGTGCAATTGATTCTTGACGCGGTAGTGGATTATTTGCCGGCACCCACTGATGTTCCCAATATAAAAGGAATGGATATTGATGATATTGAGAAAGAAATAGAGATAAAATTTGACGATAACGCTCCTTTTTCTGCTTTAGCGTTCAAAGTGGCGACTGATCCTTTTGTGGGGCAACTTACTTTTTTTAGAGTTTATTCCGGAACATTGAAAGCGGGGTCGTATATTTTGAATTCTTCCAAAGGAAAAAAAGAACGCGCTAGCCGAATTCTTCGTATGCATGCCAATCATAGAGAAGAAATTGCCGAGATTTATACTGGAGATATTGGCGCTCTTGTGGGGATGAAAGATACTACTACTGGAGACACTCTTTGCGATGAAAATAAACCTGTTCTTTTGGAATCAATCACTTTTCCGGAACCGGTTATTTCTATTGCCGTAGAACCAAAAACAAAAGCGGATCAAGAAAAAATGGGGTTGGCGCTGAGAAAATTAGCGGAGGAAGATCCTACTTTCAAAGTGAGAACTGATGAAGAAACCGGTCAGACAATTATTTCAGGAATGGGCGAACTTCATTTGGACATTATTGTGGATAGAATGAAACGAGAATTTAAAGTGGAGGCGAATATCGGTCAACCGCAAGTGGCTTACCGAGAAACCATAAAAGTAGAAGCGCAAGCGGAAGGCAAATATATTCGTCAGTCTGGCGGTCGGGGGCAATACGGGCATTGTTGGATTAAAGTAAATCCTCAAGAACCGGGCGAAGGATTTGAATTTGTGGATGAAATTAAAGGCGGAGTTATTCCTCAAGAATATATCCCTGCCATCCAAAAAGGAGTGAAAGAAGCGATGAATAGCGGAGTTTTGGCGGGATATCCTATTGTTGATATAAAAGCGACAGTGTATGATGGATCTTTTCATGAAGTTGATTCTTCAGAGGCCGCCTTTAAAATTGCCGGATCTATGGCTTTCAAGGAAGCCATTCGTCGTGCCAATCCTATAATTTTGGAACCGGTTATGAAAGTGACAGCAATAACGCCGGAACAATTTATGGGTGATGTAGTGGGGGATATCAATTCTAAGCGAGGGATTATAAAAGAAATGAATGATCGTGGAGAAGGATCTGCCAGAGTAAAAGAAATAAGTTCGGAAATTCCAATGGTAGCTATGTTTGGTTATGCGACTCAACTTCGTTCTATGACTCAAGGCAGAGCTAATTATGTTATGGAATTTTCTCATTATGCTGAAGTCCCAAAAAGCGTGGCGGAAGCGGTAATCAGCGGAGGAAAAAAATAAATTTTTAATAAAAAAAGATTTTGTTTTTCAAAAAAAGCAGTCATCTTTATGGCTGTTTTTTGTTTGAAATGTTTTTCAAAAGTTAGTTTGCGGAAGATAACAGTAAGGTTAATTGAGATAAATTTGTTTTTTGTTTGTAACATTATTTATAGATAGAGAAACACAACTGATACTGTCGCGTTTTTGGAAAAATTTTATTTTTCCAAAAACGCAAAAATAAAAATCTCTTTTTCTTGAAAGGTAAGCGATTGGAAAGAAAAAGAGTTGAAGAGCGCCAGGTGTTAATTTTTTAGCAAGAGGCGTTTTTTTTTGAGGGATTTTTTTATTTTGACGTTTTTTATAAAATAAGTTACTATTGAGATGTAATAAAATTAAACAGGTTTATCTGCGTCGAGTTTGACTCGGAACTAAAAACCTCAAATAAAAAAATGATTGTTTTCTATGTTATTTTGGCAATTTTAGTCGTGTCAGCGCTTTGGCTAGTGAGAATGTATAACGGACTTATCAAACTTAAAAACCGAGTGGATGAAGCTTGGAGCGATATTGATGTTCAACTTAAAAGACGTTATGATTTGATTCCGAATTTAGTCAATACGGTCAAAGGTTATGCAACGCATGAAAGAGAATTGTTTGAAAAAGTGACAGAAGCGCGAACGCGAGCGATGAACGCCGGTTCAACCCATGAGAAAGCAGAAGCGGAAAATATGCTCAGCGGAACATTGAAATCTTTGTTTGCTGTCAGTGAAAATTATCCAGAATTAAAAGCCAATCAAAACTTTTTAGAATTGCAACGGGAGTTGACTGATACGGAAGATAAAATTATGGCTTCGCGCCGATTTTACAATGGCAATGTGCGAGACTTTAATACTAAAATTCAAGTTTTTCCAACCAATATCATCGCCGGAATGCTGAGCTTTGTGGCACGAGAATTTTTTGAAGCGGATGAAAAAGAAAAAGAACCGGTGAAAGTGGAATTCTAATTTTTCCAAAAATCAGAAATATATAATGATGCTAATTCAGGAAAGTTATCAATTTTTGTTGGTATAATTTTTTTGTGATATAATCCAATCATAATTTCTTATTAAAATAAAAGTGAAAATAAACAAAAAATTTAATTTATTTTTATCGAGCTTGTTTCTTCTAAGTTTGGCAATTTTAGCATATAATTTTAATTCATTTTTTCATTCTAAATAT
>PFHO01000045.1 GCA_002782345.1 Candidatus Moranbacteria bacterium CG_4_8_14_3_um_filter_34_16 | reverse complement strand
GAGTGATTTTTTTCTTTTCCAGTATTCCCGGATTACGCTATTCCCCCAATGATATGGAAGAGGTGATTTTGAGAAAAGGAGCTCATTTTACGGAATATTTTATTTTGACAATATTGTTTTTTAGAATTTTTTATGCCGAACGCAAATATTCTTTTCTTTTGTCAATTTGTTGTTCGCTTTTAACATTAGGAATTTTTTCCGCAAGCGATGAACTTCATCAAAGTTTTGTCGCGGGACGCACAGGGAAATGGGAAGATGTTTTTTACGATATATTTTCCGGTTTTTTAGCTTTGGAAATTTTGTTTTTTTTCAAAATTAAAAAAAGAAAATTCATTAAGTTAGCGTTGATATTTTTGACAATTTTTAGTCTTGCGATTTTGGAAATTCAAATGATAAAAAAAGCGGGAGGGGAAAAGTCTTTCAAGAATACTTTGCAAGAAATTGAAAATTGGCCGGAAACAATAGAAAAAAATATAAATCCCAAAAAATACATAACCGGAGGAAAAGCAAAAACAAAAGAAAGCGAAAAAAATGAAGTTTCCCCAAAGAGCAAAGAAGAAAAAAACAAATCAGAAAAAAAGAATGATTTTGTTTCCGAATTGCCTGAAGAAATCATATTGGAAGTTCCTTTCACTTCTCAAGCTCCTTTTTTTGTTTGGGATGAAATTCATGAGGAAGCTTGCGAAGAGGCGACTTTGGTAATGATGAAATATTATTTGGATGGAAAAAAACTTGATCCGAAAATTTCTGAAAATGAAATTCAAAATATCGTAAAATATCAGATAAAAAAATATGGGGATTATAAAGACACTGATTTGAAAAAGACAGCGGATATTTTTTTGGATTATTATGGTAATGGAGAAAATTACAAAGGAAAAAAAATGAAAGTTATTTATGATATAAAAAAAGAAGATCTAAAAAAACATCTTGTTCAAGGAAATCCGACGATTGTTCCAACGGCGGGAAGATTGTTAAAAAATCCCAATTTCAAATCTCCCGGTCCACTTTATCACAATTTAATTTTAATCGGATATAAAAATGAAAAAATTATCGTCAATGATCCCGGAACAAAAAAAGGAGAAAAATATGAATATTCGATAGATATTTTGTTTGAAGCTATTCATGATTTTCCCGGAAAAGCGGAAGATATTAAAAAAGGGAGAAAAGCAATGATAATTTTAGAATAAAAAATTTCGCTTGTTTTAGGAAAATCTTTGTGGTAATATATTATTGCATAGCTTAGAAATAACTGAGATTGCAAAAAGAGAGTTGCTGATTGCAAAGATTTAGTTTTATTGGTTGTATAGATTAAGTGCACGAGTTTTAAGACAATTGGTTTTTAAAATTTTTTTAATAAATTTAATAAAATAGACAGGAGGTGAACAAATTATGAACAACAAAATGACAAGCGATATTTTGATGGGAGTGTCTGTTTTAACAGTGATTATTTCCGGTTATGTTTCTCTTTCAGGAAAAGATGTTTTTGGTTTGGCGGGAACTCAATGGATGTTGGTGGCAATTGTTTTGGCGATTTACGGTCTTTATACCAAAAAAGCGGACAAATAAACGGGTGTCTATTTGTAAGATTTTTTTGTAAATTTAGTTTAAAGAATTTATTTAGCCTTCAAATTTTAAAAGGTGTAATTTTTTCCAAGAATTTTTTATGTCCAATGTTGTTGTTGATATAGAAACTGTCGGTTTTGATTTTAATTCTTTTTCTCAAAAAGATCAGGAATATCTTTTGAAGAATTGTCAAAATGAAGAAGAAAAAGAAAAAGTTGAAAACAGTTTAGCATTGTCTTCTCTTACGGGAGAAATGGTTTCGGTGGCGATGTTGAATCCGAAAACCGGAAGAGGAATGGTTTTTTTTCAAGATAAAAATTCTCAAACGGAAAAATTTGAAGAAAACGGGATTTTATACGAAGCTGGAAATGAGAAAGAAATTTTAGAAAAATTTTGGGAACTGGTAAGAACTTACGACAGAGTAATCACTTTTAACGGGCGTTCTTTTGATGTTCCTTTTTTAATGATCAGAAGCGCTATCAACAAGGTGAGAGTTAGCAAGAATCTTTTAGGCTATCGCTATGAACATAAAATACACTGCGATCTTCTTGATCAACTTACTTTTTACGGGGCTACTCGGAGATATAGTTTAGACTTTTATACTAAGCGATTTGGAATAAAAAGTCCTAAAGAAGAAGGTTTGGACGGTTCTATGGTGGGAGATTTATACAAAAAGGGAAAATATGTTGAAATTGCTCGCTATTGCGCGCGCGATGTTTTAGCCACCGGGGAACTTTTTGATTATTGGGATAAATATTTACGTTTTTAATGGAAAATTTTAATGGAAAATTAGAAAATGAAAAAAACAAAGTTGGCGGTTTTTGATATAGATGGAACTATCTTTAGAAAAAATTTGGCTTTTGAACTTATCAATGAATTGGCTTGGTTGAAAATTTTCAAGCGAGAAGTTAGAAACAAATTGGTTGAATTTTATTCTCAATGGTTGGATCATAAAGGCACTTATGAAGAATATCGCAAAGCTTTAGTGGCATTGTATGTGGAAAATATCAAAGGTTGTCATGAAGACGATATAAAAAAAGCCAGTAGAATTGTGGTGCCATTTTTCAAAGACAGAACATATATTTTTGCCGATAAACTGATTAAATCTTTGAAAAATAAAAATTATCGCATAGTGGCGGTTTCTGGATCTCCATCGGAAATTGTAGAAGAATATAACAATTATTTGCAATTTGACGCGGTTTTTGGTTCAGTTTATGAAAAAGATAATAAAGGTTTCTATACTGGAAAGGCGATTTTTGAACCGACAATGAACAAAGGCAATGTAGTGAAACAATACGTTGTGGAAAACGAATTGACTTTTGAAGAATCGTATGGAGTGGGAGACACAGAGTCGGATGCAACTTTTTTAGACATTGTGAAACATCCTATCGCTTTCAATCCCAATTTCAATTTGAAAGAAATAGCGCAAAAAAAAGGATGGGAAATTGTGGTGGAAAAAAAGGATGTGATTTATAAAATTAGTTGAATTGCGAGAGATATTTTTTATAGCGATACAAACTAAATTTTTTAGTGAATAAATTTGAAAAAAATATAAAAAATTCCGAATTTTAAAATTATTGCGATAAAAAAAATTAAAGCGATTAAAACAAATTCCAAAATAAATTTTTTTAGCTAAGGTTAAATGAGCCATACTTTTGCAAGAAAATCAAATAATATTTTAAATTTTTTGAAATAATTTTTTTATGCAGTCTTATTTATTTTTTTTAGCTATCGCGATCATTTTTATTTTTTTTCTTTATCTCATTTTTGATTTTGCATCCACAAACGCAAATGCTTTTGGGAATAAATGGACTAAAAAAACTCTTTGGATTTGGCTTCCTTTTTATGCTCTTTGGCGTTTGATTCGCGAAGTTTTTTTCCTTGATAAAAAATAATAAAATTTATCTGTTTTAAAGAAAAACTAAAACGCTGAATTTTTTTGAACTAGATAATTTTTTAGTTTCAGAAAAATTTAACGCGCTTTGCAAAATTTTATCGTTTTTCCTTTTTTCAAAAATTTTCAAAAATAGGCTAAATTTTGATGTTTTCTAACTAAAATCTTCGAGTGTAAGTCCGAAAGATGAAATTTTCCGCCGTAAGCGGATAAGCCAGTTCGCAACAAATGAGAACCTAGAGTATGAGATTGAGAAAGTTTATAATAAAAAAATATCGGGATCAACCGATATTTTTTGTTGAGAAATCCTTATTTTAAAGATTTAAAGTTTGTTTTAGGCGGTAAAAACTATTTTACTTTTTCCACAATTTTTTCAAAAATTTTTGGATTTTCCACTGCCATTTGGGATAAAACTTTTCTATCCAATTCAATGTTATTTTTTTTTAAAGCACGGGTAAAAAGACTGTAGCGAAGTCCCATTTCTCTAAGAATGATATTTAAACGAGTTATCCAAAGGCGACGCATAAGTCTTTTTTTCGTTCGTCGATCGCGTAAAGCGTAACTGCCCGCTTTTATTACCGCTTGTTTGGCGGCGGCGTAAGTGGACTTTCGACGCCAACGATATCCTTTAGCGTCTTTTAGGAGATTGTTTCTTCTTTTGGAAGCGGAAACTCCGCGTTTTACTCTAGTCATAAAATTTTGACACAAATTTACCAATTATCGCGCGAATTTGCCGAAAGCTGTTTTTGCAAATGGCGTTTTCATTCGTAAACCGGTATTTATATAAATTATAAATTTGTTAAAGCTTTGAGAACATTTTTTTCGTCCGGTTGAGACAATCTGACAATTCTTTTCTTTTCCCGACCAAATTTTCCAGTCTCTTTGGAATTGAAATGATTTTGCCCCGTTTTTCTTCGCAAAACTTTTTTCTTCTTGGTAAGTTTGATTTTTTTTATCAAAGCTTTTTTTGTCTTTAATTTTGGCATAGCTGTTTAAAATTTTTTATGTGATTTATTTTTTAATAAAAATTGCAAAAATTTTTTTTAAAATTAACTTTTTTGGACTTAACTTTGAAAATGACAAATGCTAAAAAATGTTTAAAAAAAATAATCCAACAGAATTGTCTTTTATTCGGGAACTATAACCACATTGTATCCGCCGGGATATTTCTTTATTTCTTGTTCTATTTTATTAGGAATAGCGATTGTTTTTATAAAATTTTCTAAACTTTTTTTTGCCAAATCGCTATAAGTCTTTTCTCTTCCGCGAACGGTTACTTCAATTTTTACCTTGTTGCCTTTTTTCAAAAAATCTTCCGTTTGTTTTCTTTTGAAATCCAAATCATGTTCGTTGGTTCTGGCTCTGATTCTGATGCCCTTGATATCAAAACTTTTTTGCTTAGCTTTATTTTGACGTTCTTTTTTGGTTTTTTGATATTGGTATTTTCCGAAATCCATAATTTTGCAAACAGGAGGATCTATTTTAGGGGAAATTTCCACCAAATCCAAAAATTTTTCTTTGGCGAGATTAATTGCTTCCGGAGTGTCTAAAACGCCCAATTGTTTTCCCTCTTCACTAATGACTCGGACTTTTTGCGCTCGGATATTTTCATTTATTCTTGTTTGAGGCTCTCTTTTGACAAGAGGCTTTTTGAAATATCTTCTTCTAATCTTTTTGAAATTAATTATTATTCTTTGGTGGAGATGATGGGAATTGAACCCATGTCCAAAATTGTTCCATTAAAACAAACTACAAGTTTAGTTTATTTGAAATTTTTCAATTGGAAAGCAAAAAATAAACGAAAGACTTTCCAATTTATTTCCGATTTGTTTTTGCAAAAATTGTTCGGAAAAAAACAAGAAGTGCTATCCTGAAATATAACACCGGGTTCTCGTTTATCAGGATTAAACGAGCCGATGGCTAAAGCGCTAACCGAAAAGGTTTAGGCTAAAGCGTAAGCAAAATTGGTTGAAAATGCGTTAGCAAAAGCAACCTTTGCTTTTGTTATGAAGTTTACACTTATAACTTTTGGCAAATTTTTTTACGAGAATTTGCCATTTACTCGACTTGCTTGTTTTGAAAGGACAATTTGTCGAAACCTAACATCCCCAAAAAAAACGCATAAAAAAATTTTTTAGAAATAATAAATTTTTTTGCATTTTTTATTTATCGTTTGATAACATAATTCTTCTTATTTTTCTGTCTGTCTCTCTTTTTTTGATTTGCTCTCTTTTATCTCTCTTTTGTTTTCCTTTTCCCAATCCGAATTCCAGCTTGATGAGTCGCCCTTTAGTATATAATTTAATTGGCACCAATGTCAAGCCTCGCATTTGGATTTTTCCGATCAAATGTTTTATTTCGGCTTTTCTCAAAAGCAGTTTTCTTGGTTGAGTAGGGGAGTAAAAAACGTTCTCTTTGGCATTTTTATAAGGGTTTATATACGCGTTTGTTAGAAAAAGCTCTTGACCGTGCGCGGTTACAAAGCTTTCTTTGAGACTGGCGTTGGAATTTTTCAAAGATTTGACCTCTTGTCCGGACAAAACCAAACCTGCCTCGTATTTTTCAAGGATAGTATAATCAAAGATGGCTCTTTTATTGAAAATCAAATTTGCCATAATCTCATTTTATCATCTAAAACAAAAAAGAAAAAGGGGATTATTTTTTTTATGTTTAAAAGTGAAGAATTTTAGCTTAAAAAAAGAGAAAAAATATCTGGAAAATACTTGAAAAGATATAAAAATTATGCTATAATTGATTTGTGAGTGAAGAACTTTTGGTCTTCTCTCTTTGTTTTCGTGGATTTTATTTTTTTATTCTAAAAAATATGAGATTTTAGCTTTATTTAAAACAAAAACTGATTTTTTAAAAAGAGGGGATGTTTTTCAAAACAAAAAACAAAAAAGACAAGCACAACCAAAAAAGAACTCTAAAAAAAGTGTTGAAAGTTAGGGGGCTTTTTGTTTTTCTGAAAAATATCACGCAAAAAGAATCAAAAAACGCGAAAAATAAAAAAATAAATGAATTTATTTCAAAGCGAAAAGACAGCATTAGAGCTTTTCATAAATCCGGTAACAATCAGATATATTTGAAACAAACATTGGAAGATTACTTTGATTTTTCTTCTATAAACAAAAAGAAATTAGGGAAAGAATATTAAGTATTTTCTTTTATTTTCGCTTTTTTGGAAAAAACCAAAATAATTGGGAAAAAGATATTTAAAATAGGCTTTAAAATATCATATAGGCTAACAGGAGTAATTCTAATTGGAATCTTTGTTTATGGAGTTTCTCCTTATTCTCTATCTGCTCCTCAATCGGTAACTATCACCACTAAAGCTGAATGGGAGACGGGAACAAATACAGATATTGCCACCAATGGGACGATTGAAACGCGAGACGCTATTCAGCTTAGTCCGAGTGGCGATTGGACGGCGCGCGTCTGGGCGCCACCGGAAGATATCATTGGTGGTGGACATACTTCAGTGATGGTGGACAATTATCTTTATGTGATGCGGGGCTATTCCGACAAAGCTTTTTGGCGTTTTAACACAGAAAGCAGTGAATGGGAAACAATGCCGGATTTGCCGATGCCGTCCTATTACGGCGCGAATATGCTGTATGATCAAAACGGCAGTATCTATATTATGTTTGGGGGTTTTTCCAAAAAGTTTTATCGCTACAATGTGGCAGAACAAACTTACACGGAATTACCTGAGCTTTTGGATACGCCGTGGGTGGGAGTGGCAATGGAAACAGATGGATCAGATATCTTTGTTTTGTGCGGGAACACTTCCACTGATTTTTGGAAATACGATGTTTCGGAACAGTCTTGGGGCAATCTTTCCGCCACGCCAGGAAATGTTTCCACCGGCGGAAATCTGGTCAATGGACAAAATGGGTATTTATATCTTCTCCGCGGAGGAAACACCAATTATTTTGATAGATACAACCAAACTACGAGAGCTTGGGACACCTCACCTCTGACTTGCCTACAACTGGATGTACCGGCGGAAACTGCAGGATAAACGGAGAACAAAAAGGAGTGTATCACGGAGGATACTTGTATTTTCTGCAATCAACCGGAAGAACTGATTTTTTGCGGTTTAGCGTGGCGGGAAATTCGTGGGAAATTCTTTCTTCCGATGCGGCACCGGCCACAGTCAATTATTCTTCATTGACCCTCAATAGCAACGATGATTTGATTTACGCTTTTCGCGGGAATAGCACTTTTGATTTTTGGAAATTTGATCCGGACGCGGTGGCTGGACAACGTTGGGTGGGACCGCAACAAGTGAACAATGGAATAAACGGGACAGTGGGAACGGGAGGCGATTTAATTTGGAATGAAGGATCCGGCGCTTCCAACTATGTTTATGCCATCCGGGGTGGAAATACGGCTAATTTTTATCGCTACAATATTGCCACCAATACTTGGATGACAATGGAGAATGTTTCCTATGGCAATGTTAATTATGATCTCAAAGGCACTTGGTATAACGGCAACTTATATTTTCCTCGTTACAACAGCAAAACGGTTTATACTTTTAATGGATCAGCTTGGGAAACGGTTGCCGATCTATTGCCGGCGGTGGTTTATAATGGCGCAGCGATGGCTTACAATTCCGGAGACAGTCGCATTTATATTTTGCGCGGGGGTGGAACACAAACGATGTATTATCGTTCAACAGCCGGTGGCGATTGGTCAACGGCTTCTAACATCGCGGTAGATGATGGCGGAACAACTTTAAACTATTATCCAAATGTCGGGGCGCGGATGGTTTCCGATGATACTAGTCTTTTTATTATGCCCGGCGATGGAGAAACGGCCTTTATTCGTTATAATACCGCTTCCAATACTTACACAAAAATGGCGTCCACGCCTTTTTCCCAATATTATGGCGTAGATATGACTTATAACGATAATGGGAAAATTGTTGCGCTGGCCGGTTGGTATAAAGATGAAACTTGGGAATATGATATTGCCGGTGATACTTGGCGTCGTTTGCCCGATAATCAAAAATTTACTTATGGCAGAGGTCCCTATAATGGCGCGTCTATTGAATTTGATGGTGGAACCAATTTTTACGCCACTAATGGAGGAGCACTGGCGGATATGTGGAATTTTTCGGCGGGAGCGACAAATTATTCCACTAGCGGAACATATATCAGTCAATCTATAGATCTCTCGCAAGTGACCAGTTGGATTTCTTTTACTAAAAATGACAATACTCCGGCAAACACGAGTCTTGCTTATGAAACAAGAACCAGTGCCGACAATGAAACTTGGTCGGATTGGGAAACGTTGAGCGGAAGCGATATTCAATCAGCTGTCAATCGTTATTTGCATTGATCCGGACGGAAATATCGGCACCTCTGAAATTGCATATTTCACCACGCTTGATCCACCGACAATTTCGGAGGTAACTGTAAGTGAAATAGGATTAAATTCAGCTATTATTTCTTGGAAAACCAATATGAGTTCTACTTGCACATTGAAATATGGAAAGGGAGCTTATACAACTACCATAGAAGAAACTTCAGCTGGGACCACTCATTTAGAAAAATTGGCTAACTTGGAAACAGCTTCAATTTATAATTACCAAATTGACGCAATTGACGCCGATCTTAACAATTTCAATTCTGATGAATATACTTTTCAAACTTTGGAACAAACAAAAGTGACTGATTTAACTGTGCAAAATAAAGAAAATGTGGATGCCCCAACTATAACGGTAAATTATAAAACATCTCATTTGGCAAATACTCTTGTAAAATTCAAATCTAACTCAGAAGGAGAATTTCACAATTATCTGATTTCCGATATGGCTGAAAATCATGAAGCGGTTATAGAAGGGTTGGATCCGGCGTTGGAATATACAATTATTGCCAGTGGAGTTGACACTAATGGAATAGAAGTGGCGACGGCGGAGGCGAAAGTAACCACACTTACCGACAGTCGTCCACCAACAATTATAACTAATCGTTCAGTGGGAAAAGTGATTGGCCGGGGAAAAGATGTAACAGCCAATTTGTATGTTAAAATAGAAACAGATGAAGCAACTAGGGTGGAAGTTCTTTTTGGAAAAGGCTCGCTTTTAAATAATTTTGATCAAAGCACGCCGGAAGATCCTTCAAATACATATCATTTAATCACTATTCCCGCCACTCCCGGTCAGGTGTATAGTTATGTTATTCAAGCTTTTGACGGAGCGAACAATGAAACAAAATCCGTAGTTTCAACTGTGGTAGTGGAAGGAACCAAAGAAAATGCCACAGAAATTGTCGTAAATACTTTTCAAAATAAATTTGGTTGGATTTCAAAAATATGGACGAAATAAAAAATGAAAACGAAAATAGAATAGAAGAAAATAAAGTTAATCAATTTGATTGGAGTTCTTTTGCAAAAGAAAATAAAGCTTCAATGGAAAAAATTGCAAGGGTCATCTTATAACGGTTCTGATATTAAAGAGGGCGAAAGAGAGGTTGTGGTTGTGGCGGAAAATGTTTTTAAGGATTTTATTTTGGGCGCGTCTATTGTTAGTGTGCTTAAAGATGTTAGTATCAAAGTGAAAAGGGGAGATTTTGCCTTGCTGATGGGACCTTCCGGATGCGGTAAATCTACTTTACTTCATATAATCTATGGTTTGGAAGAACCGACTAATGGGACTGTTTTCGTGGACAAAGAAGATATTTGGGGACATAGCAAAAATTGGCGCGCTTTTTTTAGAAATCAATATATTGGGTTTATTCCCCAACAAGCTTTTTGGATAAAATCGCTTTCAGTGGTGGAAAATATCGCTATTCCTGGATTTATCAATGGAAGAAGTTACAGAAAAAGCGTTGAGAGGGCGCATAAGACATTAGAAGTGGTTGGAATGGAAAAATGGGCGCGGTATCGTCCTTTTGATTTGTCTGGAGGGCAACAACAAAAAATTGCTCTTGCTAGAGCGCTTCTTTTAAATCCTAAATTTATAATTGCTGATGAACCGACTGGAAATCTTGACCAGAAATCGGGAGTGCAACTTATGGAATTGATAAAAAAATTTAATCAAGAATATGGAATCACGGTGCTTATGGTAACGCACAATCCTGAACAGGTTAGTTATGCGACGAGAGTCATTAAAATGGTGGATGGAAAAATCGTTTTGGATGTGGATGATCCAAACGAAATTTCAAAAATGACAAATGAATTTTAACCCATTCTCAAAATTTATTCAGAAAAATAAAAACCGTCCCAAAGAAAAATGGAAAGAAGTCCATATGGGGATGGGATTTTTGATGATTTTATATATCAGTCTGAAAAATTTAAAAGCCGGAAAAATTCGTTCGGTTTTGACTATTGGCGGAGTGGCGTTGGGAATTGGAGTGATTACATTTTTGCTAAGCATGGGATTTGGAGTGCAAAAATTGATTGTTGAAGAAGTTACCAAAAATAATCCTTTGGATATTATTGATGTCAGCAATGGAAATCTAGATAGTGTTATATATTTGAATGAAGAATCAATAGATAAAATCAAAAAAATTGATGGTGTGGGAAAAGTGGAGAAAAAAGTCAATGTCGGAGGGAAAATAATCTTGGGGGAATCGCAAACAGATGCGGTGGTTTTTGGCGTAACAGAAGGCTTTATTGAATTGGCAAAAATAACTTATCAAAGCAAAGAGAATAAATTTTCCAATGGAGAAAATAGAGCGATTATCTCAAGCAGATTATCCGATCTTTTAGGGTTAAAAAGTGTAGATGAAACCATTGGAAAAAAGATCACTTACAATATAGCGGTTAATCAGGATATCAGTTCCAAATTTTCTAAAGATAAAAAATTTGAAAACAGTGAGACGGAAATTGTCGGAGTTGTCAAAAGCGATGCGATTGTGATCTATTTGCCTTTTGAGGTGGTGAAAAATAGTTTTGAAGTTGATTTAGCGCAAGAAGGCAAAGTCCAAATAAACAATATGGAAAAGTATGGTTTTGCCAAACAATCGTTGGAACAAATGGGTTTTGTTACGGAAAGTGTCAATGATTTAATCAAAGATATAGATTCTTTTTTCAATACAGTCAGAGCGATATTAGCGGTTTTTGGAATTATTATAATGTCTATTTCCGTTATGGGAATGCTCAATACTTTGAGTATTTCTCTTTTGCAAAGAACTAAAGAAATTGGAATATTGAAGGCATTGGGAACGAAAAGACTGGATATTTTCAAAATGTTTATTTTGGAAGCGATACTGATAAGTTTTATTGGGGGAATTATTGGTTTTTTGGGCGGTTATGGAATAGCTCTTTTGGTGAATAAAGTTTTAATTTTTTTTGGTCAGAAAGTAGGAGTAGAATTATACTATTTTGTCTATGTGCCCAACTATTTTAGCGGTTTAATAGCGGGTTTCATCTTTTTTTTAGGGGTTATAACGGGAATTATGCCGGCTACTCGTGCGTCTGGAATCCATGCTTTGGAAGCTTTGCGTTATGAATAAAAAATATTTTCCAAACATAAGCTGATTTGCATAAGTTCATGATGTGATGCGTTTGCTGGACAAAGAGAGAAAAATCTGTTACAATAGGAAAGTAGTCAAGGCTTGAAAATGATTGTGAAAAAAAGCCAAGAAAAAGAAAAAACACGGGTGAACACCCGTTTTTTGTTTCTCGGGCTATTTTTGAAAAAATCACCGATGAGAGACAATTTTTCAAAAAAAAGATAATTTTTTTAGGGAGAACAAAAAAAATAAAAAAATGAAAAAAATAAAGATAAAAAATAGATATTTTTTCTTGGCAATCAGTTTTTTTTTGCTGGTGTCTTTTCCGGTTTTGGCAAAAGAAATCACTGCTCAAAATGTGATTGATTTGGTCAACCAATCTCGCCAGGAAAATAATTTATTGCCTCTTCAAGAAAACGAGACATTGAAAAAAGTTGCACAAGACAAGCTGGAAGATATGGTCAAGAATCATTATTTCGCACATACTTCTCCGACAGGAATCAATCCATGGTTTTGGTTTTCCAAAGAAAATTATGATTACAAATATGCCGGAGAAAATTTGGCGATAAATTTTTTGGAGGCGGGGGAACAACACAAAGCGTGGATGGAAAGTTTGACACACCGAAAAAATATCTTGAATGAAAAATTTCAACAAATCGGGGTGGCGATAGGCGCCGGAGAAATTGACGGTCAAACTTCCATTATCGCGGTGCAAGAATTTGGAACATTAGCTGACGCCAAAAATAATTTTTCTGGCCAAGAATTTTTTTCTGCCAATCAAAAAAATGTTTTGAAAAAAGAAGAAAAAAAAATAACGCCTCAAGTGCTTCAAGCGCAAGAAGAAAAAAATTCCGATTGGAATTTAGGGGAAAATTATTTCTTTATGAAAGATTTTTTTGCCCAAGAAAAGGGAATAAATTTCAAGAGTGAAATGGCGGTGGTTTTGGCGATGATACTCGTTTTTATTCCAATAGCGTTTATGCCGATAACATTTATTTCGTTGGGAATATCTTTAATGATAGAACTGGAAAAAAAGAAAAAATATCCGACAGTGCAAGTTTTGAAAGTGAGATGGGAAAAATAAGGACTATTAAATTATATTTTAATAGAAAAAATAAATAGCAAAAACAAAAAACCTGCCAAGGTTAAAAAAATAAAGGCAAGATTCCTTGTCTTTCCCCAAATTTATTTGGGACCTCAAATAAAACGGTGTTGGTGTTATCGCTAAGGCCGTTTTTTTATTGTTAAAAATTAACCTAATACTTTTACCATAAATTCCTGCCTACCGGCAGGCAGGTCGGTGTCATTTTAGATGATGTGATGCGGAAGATTGATCGGTGAATATTCACTCGCTATAATAGGGGCGTAAGTATTAAGGGAAGTATGACCAAGAAGACAGAGAAGATATTAGAGGCAATAAGGTGCTATGGATCTTTGCGGTCAATTGAGTTTGTGAAAATGTTTGGCGTTTCCACTAAAACAATCTATAAACAGTTGAATTTAAAATTTAAAATTTATAAATAAAAAAATCATCATTATGAAAATAATTTGTGCTTGGTGTCAAAAAGATATGGGAGAAAAATTAGGTGGCGAATCTGATCTTATCACACATAGTATATGTCTGGATTGCAAAGAAAAAGTTGGGAAAGAACTGAAAGCATTAAAGGCAAAAAAATTAGAGATAGAAAATTAGAAGAAGGAGATAAAAATTCAGAATTAAAATTTAGGTAAAAAAATAGCTTAATATAGTTTTTTTTAGTTTGTGCATTTTTCAAAGATATTTTCCCCAGAAAGCTTTTTTTGGAAGGGAAGTTGCCCGGCGTGGAAACTTCCCTTTTTTTGTTTTTCAAATTAGGTTAAAATTATTTTATGGAAAATAAATATCAGGCTATTATGCTGGGAAAATTTAATGTCGGTGAAACTGATCGGATGTATTCTTTTTATTCGGCGGAAGCGGGAAAAAATATGTTTGTTGCTCGAGGCACGCGCAAGTCAAATGCCAAATTGTCAGGAGCTTTGGAAGCGATAACATATACGGAAATTTTTGTTTCTCGCGGACGAGGACGTGGACAAATCACTGGAGCGATACCAATTTTGAATTTTTCTCAAATTAAACAAAATCTTTTCTCTTTGGAAAAAGTTTTTTATGTTTTCAGGATTTTTGATCAATTGATTTGCCAAGAAGAAAAAGACAGTGAAATTTTTGCTTTGCTTTTGGAATATCTGAAAATGATGGAAAAAAATTCTCAAAAAGAAGGAGAGAAAATTTTGGAGAGAAAAATTTTAACTTTGGGATTTTTATTCAAAATTCTTGAAAAAACCGGATATGGTTTGCAAATGAAATTTTGTGTCAATTGTTCGCAAAAACTGATTCCGGGAAAAAATTGGTTTAGTTCTGCTCAGGGCGGAACACTTTGTGCGCGATGTTCTCAAAAAGAAAAAGGGAAAATAAGGATAAAAGACGAAGCGATAAAAACAATTCGGATTTTTTTGGAAAACAGAATCGGAAATTTTGAAAAAATAAAGATCAATTCTGAAGGATTATCCAATTTGGAATTTGTGGCACAAGAAGTGACACGTTGGATCATTGGTTGACAGAAAATTTTTTTTTTGGTAAAATTCGGGTGTTGTTGAGTTGAAGGATGAATTTTGGTGGAGTTTTTGAAAGTTCGCTGTGGCGAGCTTTTTTTTAGAAAAGAGCTAGGTTATAATAATTAACGTGTTTTTTAAAATCTATCATTCCCTTAAAATCAGGACAGAAACAGACTAGGATTAGAGGAACTCTAACCTGATTGCAATGATTGCCATTATGGTTAGTCAACTAGATTTTTTAGGCTAAATGCGAAAGAATTTTATTGAAGATAAATATTCAAATTATATAAAAAATTATGAGAAAAAAACAAATTGAAAAAGAGGACAAGGCTAGAAGCGGTTCGGGAGATTTTAGCGGAGCCATTGTTCAAATTTGCGAAGAAAAAGGGATTTCCAAAGAAAAAGTGATTGAAACTATTGAAGCGGCTTTGGCGGCGGCTTACAAAAAAGATTATGGGAAAAGAGGTCAAAACATAAAAGCTTTTTTTGATGAAGTTTCCGGAAAAACAAAATTTTTTTTGATAAAAGAAGTAGTGGATGAAACGACACGAATTTTTTCTTCTGAAGAAGAAGAGGAAGAAAAAAAAGAAGATTGGGCGAAAGATAAAAAGAAAAAAGAAAGGAGAAAAAAATCGGACTCAATTTTGGAAGAAGAAAAATTGCCCAGATTTAATCCGGAAAGAGATTTTACTGTGGAAGAAGCGCAAGAAATGAAAAAGGGAGCGAAAGTGGGGGATGTTATTGAAATAGAATTAGAACAAAAAGAAGATTATGGTCGCGTGGCGGCGCAAACTGCCAAGCAAGTGATAATTCAAAGAATTCGCGAAGCGGAGAGAGAGGCAATGTATGAAGAATATAAAAATAAAGAAGGAGAAGTGGTGAGCGGATTGGTGCAAAGAATTGAAGGGCGAAATGTTTTTGTGGATTTGGGAAAATCAATCGGAATTCTTTTTCCGCAAGAGCAAATAGAAAAAGAAAATTACAGATTGGGACAGAGATTGAGAGTGCTCATCCAAAAGGTGGATATCGGTTCCAAAGGACCGGGAATAATACTCAGCCGTTCCAATCCTGAAGTAATCAAAAAATTGTTTGAATTGGAAGTGCCGGAAATTTTTTCCGGGACTGTTCAAATTAAAGCGGTGGCGAGAGAAGCCGGAGAAAGAGCCAAAGTGGCGGTGAGTTCTTCGGAAGATGGAATTGACCCGATTGGCTCTTGCGTAGGGCAAAAAGGAACTCGTGTTCAAGCGATAATTGACGAACTTTGTGGAGAAAAAATTGATATAATCGCTTGGAATGAAAATCCGGTGAAATTTATCTCAGCGTCTTTGTCTCCAGCCAAAATTTTGCGAGTGGATATAGATGAAGAAAAAAAACAAGCTGTGGCGGTAGTTCCGGATGATCAACTTTCTTTGGCGATTGGAAAAAAAGGTCAAAATGTTCGTTTGGCGGCCAAGTTGACCAATTGGAGGATAGATATTTCCGGAGTTAGCGATAATGAAAAGGAAGAAGAAAAAGAGTCGGAAAAAGATGCAGCTAAAAAAGAGGATGAAATAAAAGATGAAAAGGAGGATAAAATAAAAGATGAAAAAGCCAAAACGCAAAAAGAACCGAAAAAAAAGAATTAAGAAAAAAAAGAGCAAGAAAAATAAAAACTTAAATGGCTGAATAATTTTAAAAGAAAATAATTTTTTAGCTGTTTGAATAAAATAATTTTTTAAAAAAAACAAGAAATTTCTAATTTTTTTAGCGATTGGCTTGTTGTAAAAAAAATGAATTTGTGGCATGATGTTTCCTTAGGGGAAAAATATCCGGAAAAATTCAATGTAATAATTGAAATTTCCAAAGGATCCAAGAATAAATATGAAATAGATAAGAAAACAGGTCTTATTAAATTGGATAGAGCTATGAAATCGGCGCAAGATTATCCTTTTGATTATGGTTTCGCGCCTCAAACTCTTTGGGAAGACGGAGACGCGTTGGATGTGATTGTTTTGAGCACACACCCTCTTTTAACCGGAATTTTGGTGGAAGTCAGACCGGTGGGCGTGATGCATATGATTGATTGCGGAGAAAGCGATGATAAAATTATTTCAGTTCCGGTGAGCGATCCTCGCTGGGAAGAAACATTGGATCTAAAAGATTTGAACAAACATATGATCAAAGAATTTACGCATTTTTTGGAAACATATAAGTCCATAGAAGGAAAAAAAGTGGAAATAACCGGAGTGGAAGGAAAAGAAGAAGCTTTGAAAACCATTTTGAAAAGCGTTAAAATTTATCAGGAAAAATTTGCCAAGTAATTCTAAAAAAGAAAGATATAAGAAAATATTATGATCAAGAAATTGCCAAAATCAAGAGTTGAGTTTGAATCTGTCGTGCCTCTTAGTGAGTGGAAAATTTTTTTGCGTTTGGCGGCGGAAGAGATATCGCAAGAGATCAAAATTGCCGGTTTTCGCCCTGGCAAAGCACCTAGAAATTTGGTGGAACAGAAAGTTGGGAAGGCGACAGTTTTCAATAACGCGGCGGAAAAAGCTGTGAGCAAGAACTATCTTGAATATATAAAAAAAGAAAAAATAGAGGCGATTGGCAATCCGGAGATAAAAGTTTTAAACGCCGAAGAGGAAAAAGATTTTCGTTATAAAGCGGTAGTTTCTGTTATGCCGGAGATAATTTTGGATGAAGGATATGTAAAATCTATCAAAAAGATAAACGAAGAATTTGCCAAAAAAATTGTTGAAGTGGGGAAAGAAGAAGTGGATTTGGAATTGGAAAAACTTGCTAAAAGCAGAGTAAAATTGATTACTATCCGAAGAGAAGTGCGAAAAAATGATAGCGTGGAAATAGATTTTAATGTTTTTATGGACGGAGTTCCTATTGAAAATGGACAAAGTCAAAAACATCCGCTCATTATCGGCAAAGGAGTTTTTATTCCCGGCTTTGAGGATAAAATTGTTGGAATGAAAGAAGGCGAAGAAAAAGAATTTGAACTTGATTTTCCGTCCGATTATCACCAAAAAAATTTGGCTGGTAAGGAAGCTACTTTTAAGGTAAAAATGAATTTGGTTCAAGAAAGGCAAGTTCCCGAGATAAACGATGAATTTGCCAGATCGTTGGGTGATTTTGAAAATTTAGATGCTTTAGAAAAAAGTATCCGACTTGGGATAAAGGAAGAAATGGAGATGAAAAACAAAGAAAAAGGACGGACGGATTTTTTGGAAAAAATAATGGAAAATGTTAAAACTGAATTGCCAGAAATTTTAGTTTCACAAGAGACGGAGAGAATGTTAGAAGAATTTTCCCATCAAATTCAAGCGATGGGAATGGATTTGGAAAATTATTTGAAAAAAATCAAAAAAGACAAAGAAGAATTGAAAAAAGATTGGCAACCGCAAGCAAAAAAAAGAGTGATAAGTTCTTTAGCGATAGAAAAAATAGCGTGCGATCAGGAAATAAAAATACCCGCCAAAGAGATAGAGGCGGAAATGAATAAGACGCTTAGTCTGTATAAAAATGTCAAAAATATCAAGAAAAATATTGATATGAAAAAATTATATGACTACAGTCAGGGAGTTTTAGAAAATGAAGCAGTTTTCAACTATTTGGAAAAATTGTAATTTTTTTAAAAATTTTATGAATCAAAACAACATTCAAAATCAATATCTTATTCCGACTGTTATTGAAAAAACCGGTTATGGAGAGAGGGCTTATGATATTTATTCTCGCTTGTTAAAAGACAGGATTATTTTTTTGGGCGGGGTTATTGACGATGTGAGCGGAAATAGCGTTATCGCACAACTTCTTTTTTTAGCGTCGCAAGATTCTAAAGAAGATATTCGGATTTATATAAATTCTCCTGGCGGTCAAGTAACTTCGGCTTTGGCGATTTATGACACTATGCAATATGTCAAACCAGATATTTCCACAATTTGTGTCGGGATGGCGGCTTCGGCGGCGGCGCTTCTTTTGTCAGCAGGAGCGAAAGGAAAAAGAATGATTCTTTCCAATGGAGAAGTGATGATTCACCAAGTTATGGGAGGAGCACAAGGTCAAGCCACTGATATTGATATTCATGCCAGACATATTCTTGATATCAAAAAAAGACTCAATGAAATTCTTTCCGAACATACAAGTCAACCATTGGGAAAAGTGGAAAAAGATGCGGAAAGAGACTACTTTATGAATGCAAAAGACGCTAAAAAATACGGAATAGTAGATAAAATTATTCAGTGAAAATAAAATGAGTTAAATTTTCTCCGAAGCTTTGCTTTGGGAGGAATTAATAAAAATCTTGCAATTTACTAAGAGAGGTTAAATTCCGTTAATACCCCATCAGTTTTTTGCGAGGTAGTTGATTTGTCGACTAGTTTTTTTAAAAAATTCTAAAAAAATAGCTTTTTTAAAGAAAATTTTGAGTATCAAAATTATTATTTAAGAATAGAAAGCAAACTTTCCCCGGTCATATCTTCCGGTTTTTTGATTTTTAAAATATCCAAAATAGTGGGTGCTATGTCGCTCAAAAGACCGGAGATAACCGGCGAAGTTTCTTTTTTAGGAGAAGAAGAATGATTTTGAGCGGTAACATACCAAAGAGGCACTGGATTGGAAGAATGTTCAGTATCAGTTTCTCCGGTGCGATTATTGGACATTTCTTCCACATTTCCATGATCAGCGGTTATGAGCAAACAACCTTTTTTGACAATTACGCTTTGGATTATTTTTTCCATACATTCATCAATTACTTCTACCGCTTTTATGGCGGCTTTTTCATTTCCAGTATGCCCGACAATATCAGCGTTAGCAAAGTTTAGCAAAATAAAATCATATTGATTTTTTTCAATTTTTTCAATTAAATTTTGCGTGATTTCACGAGCGCTCATTTCAGGAGCTTCTTCAAAAGTAGGAACATCTTTAGAAGGAATGATGATGCGGTCTTCTTTAGGGAAAGGCTCTTCATTACCACCATTGAAGAAATATGTAACATGAGCAAACTTTTCCGTTTCGGCGATTCTAAGTTGGCTCAAACCATTTTGGCTGAGTATTTTTCCCAAACATTCCTTTATTTCAACTGGAGGAAAAGCTATTTCTACCGGAAGGTTTTCTTCGTATTGTGTCATTGTAACAAAAAAAAGCTCTTTCATTGATTCTGCGGAAAATTTGGAAAAACCGGGCAAAACGAAAGCTTTGGATATTTGACGAGCGCGGTCTTCTCTATAATTGAAAAAAATAACAGAATCCCCGTTTCTTATCTGTCCCACTGGTGAATCGCCTTCAAAAACGACTGCCGGCTCAATATATTCATCATAAATTTCTTTTTTATAAGATTGAGCGAGATATTGTTCCGGATCGGTTATTTTTTCTCCAATCGCATTTACCATTGCGTCATAAGATTTTTTAATTCTGTCCCAATTATTGTTTCTATCCATTCCAAAATATCTGCCGGAAATGGAAGCGATTTTTCCCACCCCGTATTTTTCTATGCGCATTTGCAATTCTCGAATGGATTCTTTTCCGGAAGTAGGAGAGGAATCTCTCCCATCGGTGAATAGATGCAAAAAAACTTGAACCATTCCGTGTTTTTGCATAAGTTCCAAAAGAGCGTAAAGATGGTCAACATCCGAGTGAACCGTGCCTTTGCCGACCAGTCCCATAAGATGAATGGAAGAATGATTAATGGTGGCGTTTTCTATGGCTTTAAGAAAAACTGAATTTTTATAGAACTCTTCATTTTGAATGGACATTGTGATTTTGGGCAAATTTTGATAAATCACTTTGCCGGTTCCTAGTGTCATATGTCCCACCTCCGAGTTTCCAGGTTCTCCCCATGGCAATCCGACGGAAATTCCGGAAGCTTGAAGAGCGATTTTGGGATAATAGGAATCTAATTTGTCAAAAACTGGTAAGCACGCTTTTAGCAAGGGATTTCCTTTTCCTTTTTCGCCTATTCCCCAACCGTCTAAAACAACTAACATAACAGGCTTTGGATGAGCATTTTTTTCTTTTTCTGACATAAAAGTAGATTAGATTTTTTAATTGCAATTTTTTTTCAAGATTTTTAGCGGGTTTTTGTTATTTTTGGTTAATATTAAGCTTAAAACTGTATTAGCCTGACATTTTATTTTGTTTGATTTTATAAAATAAACAAAAAGACTTGAAATTTTTATTCTAAAAAATTATTAAACAGATTGCAAAAGAATAATAACACTAAAATAAATCTTTGACAAAAGAACTGTTCTGTCTTACTATTCTATTGTGCGGAAATTTATTAAGTTATCTAAAACAGTCAATTTATATTGATACTTTTTAAAAAAAGTTTGTCAAATCCGATATGTTTTAAATCAAATTGGATCGGTTTTGGGGAAAAATGAAAAAATGAAACTAATAGATCAGAAACTTTTTATGGAATATCAATTGAAGAGAAAAAAAATATATGGAAATAAGTTTAACAGTACTCATAACTGTGGTTTTATTTTTGTCGATCGGTTCTGTATTGGGTTATTATGCTCGTCAAACAATTGCTAAAAAACAATTAAACACGGCGGAAGGGAAAGCTTCCAGTCTTTTGGAAGAAGCGGAAAAAAAGTCTCAGGAAATAGTTTTGGAGTCCAAAAAGAAGGGAGTGGATATTTTAGAAGAAGCTAAAAAAAAGGAGCGGGAGAAAGAAAATAAAATTGCTCAATTGGAAGAACGGTTGAGAAAAAGAGAAGAGATTCTAGATAAAAAAATAGACGATATTGAAAAAGGAAGAGATTTTTTGGAAAAGAAAGCCAAAGAGATAAAAGATGTGAGAAAAGAAGTGGGAGAAATTAAAAGACAAGAGTTAAAAAGATTGGAAAAAATTGCCGGACTTCCCAAAGAATCGGCGAAAAAAATTCTTTTGCAATTGGTTGAAGAAGAAAGTCGGGATTTTTTAGGGAAAAAAATGAAAGATTTGGAAATTGGAGGAAAAGAAGAATTGGAAGAAAAGGCTAAAGACATAATGGTGCAAGCCATTCAAAAATATGCCGGATCGCATGCCTCTGAAGTAACTACTAGTGTTATCAGTATTGCTTCAGACGAAATTAAGGGGAGAATCATCGGAAGAGAAGGACGCAATATAAAAGCGTTAGAAAGACTGACAGGAGTGGAAGTTATTGTGGATGATACTCCAGAAACGATTGTTATTTCCGGTTTTGATCCAATTAGAAGAGAAATTGCTAAAATTACTTTGGAAAAACTTATTCAAGATGGAAGAATTCATCCAACAAAAATTGAAGAAGCGGTGGAATTTGCCAAAGGAGAACTTAACAAAAAAATCAAAGAAGCGGGGGAGGCGGCGGCGTATGATGTGGGAATCGCAGGATTGGATCCAAAACTGATTCATATTTTAGGAAGATTGCGTTATAGAACCAGTTTTGGGCAGAACGCTTTGCTTCATTCTTTGGAAGTGGCTCATTTGGCGGGGGCATTGGCGGAAGAGCTGGGAGTGGATGTTAATTTAGCCAAAAAGGCGGGTCTTTTGCATGATATTGGAAAGGCGGTTGATCATGAGGTACAAGGAACGCACATTGAAATCGGGATTAAAATTTTGGAAAAATTTCATATAGCCAAAGAAATTATCAATGCTATGAAATCTCATCACGAGGATTATCCTTTTGAAACTCCGGAATCTATGTTGATATCGGCGGCGGATGCTATTTCAGCTTCTCGTCCAGGAGCGAGAAAAGACACCCTGGAAAATTATTTGAAAAGATTGCACGATTTGGAAGAGGTGGCTTTGTCTTTTAATGAAGTGGAAAAGGCTTATGCTATCCAAGCTGGAAGGGAGATAAGAGTTTTTGTTGAACCGGAAAAAATAGATGATTTTGGGACGATAAAACTTTCAAGAAATATTGCGGATAAAATTGAAAAAGAATTGAAGTATCCTGGAGAAGTCAAGGTTAATGTTATAAGAGAAATGAGAGTTACCGAATATGCTAGATAGGGCGGTGTGGATAACTAAATTGCTTTTTGGTTAGCGAAATTATAAAATATCCTTAATAAGGCAAGGTGGTGGAGAAATATTCTTTTTAAAATTTTTTTAGTCAATTTTTGATTGTCTTTAAAAAATGATTTTAATTTTAAAAAGTTTTTATTCATCAGCTCTTATAATAAAATAATTTAAAATTAGAAGGAGAGGTGATCTTATGGCAAATCGTATCAATAAAAATGAATTGGTCAGCGCTATTGCTGAAAAAACAGAATTACGTAAAAAGGATGTGGAGTTGGTAGTGGAAACAATGTTAGAAACGATAACATTAGCCTTGCAAAAAGATGATAAGGTTAATTTTGCCGGTTTTGGAACTTTTAGACTTTCCAAAAGGGCGTCAAGAGAAGGAATCAATCCTCAAACAAGAGAAAGAATTGAAATTCCGGCTAT
>PFHO01000058.1 GCA_002782345.1 Candidatus Moranbacteria bacterium CG_4_8_14_3_um_filter_34_16 | reverse complement strand
CGGGGCGGAGGTCAGGCTGAATTTTGAAAAAAAGTTCGAGCTTGGTTGTAAATCCGCACCACTACAAAACAAGACGGCTTTTTTGAAGTGGTGTGGCTTTACAACCACGTTAGAAACAAAATTTCCAAAATTTTACCAATATTGAAAAAGTTTGAGCTTGCTTATATTAAACAGTTTTAAATTTACTTCGTCCTTATTCTGCTTTTCAACGATTATCAATATGTTCTGAATTTATAAGTGGCAAAGTTTTTTCGGAAAAATCTTTAGCCATTTCCACTTCAAGCATTTCCGGTTTTTTTGTTTTGGCAACTTCGTGGAAAAAAAGAATCCAAGCTGTTTGCAAAAATACTTGAAAAAAAGATATTGAAAAAAATCCCGCCAGTAAAAACAAAAAAACAACTGTTCCAAATATAAAAAATTCTATCACTTTTCCAAAAATAAAACCAAAAAACAAGCTCAATCCCAGAAAAAAAATTGTTAAAAACCCTGTAAATATAAAAAAAACACATATTGAAATAAGGCTTAAAAAGAAGATATTTAGTCCCATCCAAAGACTTTGCCAAAAATTTTTTCTAAAAAGAGCATAAGCCAGTTCCATAGATTCCCGAATATTTAATTTTCCTAAAACAAGATACAAATAACCGAACTTTTTCAAGAAAAAAATCAAACCAACCAGTGAAATAAAAATCAATAGTGCGGAAAAACCCAAAAAAATTCCTCCCACATAGCTTCCCTTAGAAACTAAAATTGCCACTGGAAAAAATAAAACAAAAAAAGCTAAAAAGATAATCCCCTCTGAAATTAAAGAAAAAAAGAAAAGCGACCAAAAATATATTTTCCCTTTTTTCAAGCCAATTTTAAAATTATTTTTCTTTTTCTCTATCTCTTTTTCAATAGAAAATATCAAAGCCCCTTGAAAAACTATCCTTGCCAACGAAAAAATCAATGCTGTTACCAAAAAAATCGCCAAAACATTTTCATTTTTAAAAAAATTTTTTGTCAAAAAATTCTCCAGCCAAAAAAAATTAAAAATACCAAGCATTTCTCTTCTTCCGTCATCAACTAAAATCATCATATTGGAAAAAAAAGAAGCCACTGTCAACACAAATCCAAACTGCCAAAGATATTTATTTTTTCTTGCAATTTTCCAAGCAGACAAAAGAATATTTTTGAAATCAATTTGTTTGTTTTTTTCTTTTTGCATAGATAACAAAAAAATTATTATACGCTAAATCAAAACTTTGAAACTTATTTTGGAAAAAAATTATCCGATAACTTCATTATTTTTCCCCACAATTTCATTAAACTCTTTTTGTTCCATTGTTTCTTTCTCCAAAAGAACCAAAGCTATTTTTTCTAAAGTTTCTCTTTTATTTTTGAGAATTTCTTCCGTTTTTTGATAAGCCTGAAAAATAAATTTAGAAACTTGTTGATCTATTTCTTGAGCCGTTTTTTCTGAATAATTTTTTTCTTCATGAAGTTCTTTCCCTAAAAATACCAACTCTTTTTTATGTCCAAAAGTTCTTGGTCCTAAATCACTCATCCCATAACGCGTTACCAAATTTCTAGCAATAACTGTCGCCCTTTCCAAATCATTAGACGCTCCTGTTGTGACTGTTTCAAAAGTGATTTTTTCACTTACATATCCACCCAAAAGCACTGACAATTCATCTAAAAAATAATTTTTAGAATGCAAAGTTTTGTCTTTTTCCGGAACGCTTAAAGTATATCCTCCCGCGCTTCCGCGAGAAATAATGGAGATTTTTTGCACCGGATCAGCATTTTCAAGGTTAACCGCTGTCAATGCGTGTCCCGCTTCATGATAGGCAATAATTTTTTTCTCTTCTTCATTGATTCTTCGGCTCTTTCTTTCCGGTCCTAAAATCACTTTTTCAATTGATTCAAAAAGCTCCCCCGAACCAATCACTTTTTTGTTTCTTCTAGCGGATAAAATTGCGGCTTCATTAAGCAAATTTGACAAATCAGCTCCGGAAAATCCCGGCGTTCTTTGAGCGATTTTTTTCAAATCCACTCCTTTTACAAGCGGTTTATTTTGAGAATGAAGCTTTAGAATTTCCTCTCGTTCTTCAATGTCAGGAAGATCCATCACCACTCTTCTGTCAAATCTTCCCGGTCGAAGCAATGCTGGATCCAAAACATCAGGACGATTAGTGGCTGCGATTACAATAACATTCGTGTTAGTGTCAAAACCATCCATTTCCACTAAAATTTGATTTAATGTTTGTTCTCTCTCATCATGTCCTCCGCCAAGTCCTGCTCCGCGATGACGTCCAACTGCGTCAATTTCATCAATAAAAATGATAGCCGGAGAATTTTTTTTAGCTTGTTTAAAAAGATCCCGCACTCTGGAAGCGCCCACTCCCACAAACATTTCCACAAATTCAGAACCGCTGATATTTAAAAATGGCACATTAGCTTCTCCCGCCACCGCTTTGGCGATTAAAGTTTTGCCTGTTCCGGGAGATCCTAAAAGTAAAACTCCTTTGGGAATTTTCGCTCCCAAACTCAAAAATTTCTTGGCATTTTTCAAAAAATCAACAATTTCGTGCAATTCTTCTTTGGCTTCTTTAGCACCGGCAACATCTTTAAAAGTTACTCTTTGCTTTTTATTTTTTGGATCATTCATTCTAGCGCGAGATAATCCAAAAGAAAGTGCTTGGTTGTTTCCTCTTTGCGCTTGTTTCATCATAAACCAAATAAACCCCCCAAATAAAAGAAATGGCAAAAGAAATGGCAAAACCGCACCTAGCCAAAAAGATGAAGCGGATTCTTTTTGAATAGCAATATTGACTTTTTGTGTTTTTTGAATGTCCACTCCATAATTTTTGAGAGTTTCTACAATTCCCGAATCTTTTTCTTTAATGGATTTTTGAATTTTTCCATCATTCAAAATTATTTTCAAGTTTTCTCCATCCACTTGAATTTCCTTAATTTTTTCTTCATTGATTTCCCCGGCTAATTCAGACAATGAAATTTCTTTCGGTATCTCTTTGGGTGAACTATAAAGAATAAACACTCCGGCAATGAATAAAAAAACAAAAAAAACCAATCCGAAATTTTTTAATAACTTTTGCATTTAAATTAGTGAAACCGCCAATTATCAAAATTTTTAAAAATGATATCTGACCGTTTTTTTATCTTATTATTATTTTTTTAAATTTTGCGAATTTTCTTGAAAAAAGCAGTGGCTGATAAAACTTTTTCAATTAACGCTTGCCAAATTCATTAAATCTAATTCAACTTTTAAAATCTCAATTTTGCAATTTTCTTCAAAACGCACAAAGTAAGTTTTTTTTAAAACCCACCTCAAGCTCCGCAAATAATTATACAAACACTCGTTAGTTTTTATTCCTTTACACTAAACACTTTTAGTTTATCACCTATTTTTTCAATTTTCAATCCTGACATCACAAAAAATTGTTTTTTATTTTTGATGCTTTTGGTTATCTTTAAAATTTCTTCTATTTGAGAAGAAGTGATATTTTTGAGATTTTTTTTCTTATTTTTTAAAATTTTTCTGATCAATCTCCTCTGCATGGCCGGATGAAAAGTTAAAAATTTTGAAACTTCTATTTCCGAAGATTTTATCTCAAAATTATTCGCGTTTTTTTCCAAAAAATCATTGTCTTGCGAAATTGAAACTAATGAATTAAAAATTGTTTTTTTAATTTTAGAATTGAAATTTTTTTCCAAAAAAGGAATCAATTTATTTCTAACTCTATTTCTCAAAAAGACATTTTCTCTATTGGTTTTATCCATTCTCCACTGAATTTTTTCTTTTTTCAAAAATGATAAAATTTCCTCTTTGGAAATAGCCAACAACGGACGAATTAAATTATTGTTTTTAAATCGCATAGCGGAAAGTCCTTGCGTTCCCGCGCCACGAACAATTCTCATTAAAAAAGTTTCCACTTGATCATCCAAATTATGCGCCACCGCAATTAAATCAAAATTTTCTTGTCTTCTGATTTCTTCAAAAAAAGCATAACGAATATCTCTTAATCTACTCTCTAAATTAAATTTATCTTTTATTTCAGTATTTAACAAAAAAAATTTAAAATCATTTTTTTTAGCTAAAAAACAAACATATTCCTCATCCTTCAAACTATCTCTTCCTCGCAAATTATAGTTGATATGCGCCACAATAACATTCAAAGAATATTTTATTTTTAAACGAGAAAAAATTTCCAGCATACATACACTATCCGGTCCGCCGGAAACAGCCAAAACAATTTTTGATCCTTTCTGAAAAAGATTGTATTGATGGCAAGTATTTTGAATTTTTTTAATCAAGTTAGGCATTGTGAAAAAATCAAATCTCCAATTTTTTATCAAAATGGCATTAACCAAAAAATAATATCTTTCAACGTTTTCTCCAGCCGAAAACTTTACAAAAAATTTATAAATTTTGATCTCAAAAAATTATGAAGAAAAATTATTTTTGATTATCATAGCGACTTTTTTCACAGTTTCATCAAGTTTTCCTTCCTCATTAAAAACTTTGTAATCAAAAATATCTTCATTTTCATACCAACCTTTGGCATATTCCACCCGTCTCTTAATTGTCTCTTTTGACTCTCCTCTTTTTTTAAGCCTTTTTTCAATCATTTCAAAAGGAATATAAATCAAAATTGACTTGGCTTTTGGCAAAAGTTTTTTTCCGGCGATCACTCCTTTATAGTCAACTTTCCAAATAACCGGTTTATTTTTTTTCTGCGCCTTCTCCAACTCTTCGTAAGTTCCTCCGTAGTAATTTCCATTATCTTCCAGCGCATATTCAAAAAAAATTTTTTCTTGAATCCCTTTCTCAAATTCTTTTTTACTCAAAAAATAATAAGAAACTCCATCTTTGTCTTCCTGTCGCATTGGACGAGTAGTGGTAGTTGTGATTTTGTCAAAATCAATATAATTTTTCAATTTTTTTATAACCGAATCCTCGCCGGCGCCGGAAGGTCCGGAAATAATAAAAACATTTGATTGAAACATCTTTTTAAAAAATTGGATTTATTTTTTTTCTTTTTTTTCTTTTTTTACCAAATTCTTTCCGTCTTTTTCTTTTTTTTCTTTTTTGATTTTTTTTGGTTTTTCTCCCTTATCCTCTTTTGATTTTACCTCTTTTTTTTCTTTTTCCTTTGATTTTGATTTTACCTCTTTTTTTTCTTTTGCTTCTTCTTCTAATTTATCTTCAGAAATTTTTTCTTGAGTTAAAACCAATCCCATTCTATGAGTTTTGGCTTCAATAGAAAGAATTTTCCAATTATAACTTTCTTCGACTTTTATCATTTCATTAATACTTTTTCCGGGATAATTTTTTGCCATTTCACTAATATGAGCCAAACCATGAATATCCTTATCTAAATAGACAAAAGCGCCAAAATGATTGATTTTATTCACCACCCCGGAAACAATATCCCCCGTTTTGTATTTTTTAGTCACTTCCACCCAAGGATCTTTTTGCAACGATCTGATGGATAAAGAAATTTTTTCCTTGTCAATTCCGATAATTTGAGCCTTAACACTATCTCCAACTTTAACAATAGTTCTAGGATCTTCAATTAATTGCCAAGCTAATTCTGAAATATGCACCAAACCCTCCAGTCTTTTCTCTCCCCTTTTTTCATTTTTATCATTTTTTTCTATATTCGGAACAAATTTAACAAAAGCACCAAAATCAACCACTCCGCTAATTTCTCCCAAAACAATATCCCCCGCTTTCAGACTTGAAATAGCCTCCTTATCTTTATCACTTTGAGCCGCTTTTTCACTAACAATAAGTTTTTCTGTTTCTCTATCAGCATCTATTATACAAACCTCCAATTCTTGAGAAACTAATTTTTTGAGCAAAGTCAAAATTTTATTTTTGTCTCCATCTTCAACACGAGGATAATTTTGGCTGGAAAGTTGAGAAACCGGTAAAAACCCAGATACCCCATTAATATCTACCAAAAGACCTCCTTTATTAGCGCTAACAATTTTGACAATTACTTTTTCTTGATTTTTTATTTTTTCTTCTATATTATCCCAAGATTTTTCGTAAGAAGCCTCCCGAATGGACAATTCCATATACCCTTCTTCATTTTCCAATTCAATTATAGTTGCCATTACCTTATCTCCAATTTTCAATTTTTCACTGCCTAAGCCATCTTTTATCTCTTTGCCCAAAACTACGCCTGTTCCAAAAATACCCAAATCCAAATAAATTTCATTGGAAGAAACATCAATAACAAATCCTTCAATAGAATTCCCTAGCTCGGGGAAACAAATGGAACTTTTTTTGAAAAGTTGTCCCATAATTGAATTCGTTTGAATTTTTTCTTTTTCTTCAACCTTATCTTTCTCTTCTAAAATCTTTTCCTTTTCTTCTGACATATCTTTTTCAGAAATTTTATCTACTTCTTGGGCTAAATTGTCTAATATATCTCCCATATTTTTATTCATTTGGCAAAAAGCGTTTAAAAATGCCACCTTAGATTATTAAATTAAAAATGCTTTTAAAAAATTCCAAAAACAAAAAAATTTCCAATCTATGGAAATTATCAAGAATTTTTCAAGGAATTAACCCATTCCCTATTCAATTTTCTTAATAATTAATCCTCTTGGATGATACCAATAAAAAATTAAAATGTCAAATAGAATTGACTCCGTCTTTTAGAGATAATCGATGAGCCTTAGCCACTGTTTGAGCGATTCTAGTCGTGGTAAAATTATTATTTTCATCCGAATCCACTTTTATTTCAACTATTTTCCCGGAAGAAATTTTATTTTTTTTCAACAAAGCATCTATTTCAACTAATATTTTTTCTGATAAATTGCGCTCTTCTGAGATTTCTCTTTGATCTATTTCCTCTTTTTTTGCTAAAAGAATAATTCGAATTTTTTTCTTTTTAATTTTAATCAATATCTCCATAGTTTTAATATGTCATAAAAAAAACAAAAAAACAACTTTATTTATAATTTACATTGTTATTATTTTTTTCAAAACAACAATATTTCATTATTCCAAAAGCGCCTAAAACCAAACCGGCGCTAACAATAAAAGGCAACTATATTTTTATTTCAAAAAAAATCCCGGCCATTGGCGGAGCCACAATCATAGCTAAAGAAAAAATTGCTGATAAAATTCCCAATGCTTCTCCTCTTTTTTCTTGGCTAGAGATTTCTGAAACACGACTAGTGATAATTACCCGCAAAATTGATTGAGAAAAACCCAATAAAACCAGCCCAGAGAGAGAATACCACATTTTTCATATCCATTAAAATATACCCGATGGCAAAAGATAAAAATGGCCATAATTCCAAAAAAGATTCACTGAAAAATCTAAGCCAAAATTTATTAAGCAAAACACCTTGATTAAGCAAGATTATCACTCCCATAACAGTCAAAACATAACTAACTGCCGAAGATCCAAAACCAAATTGAGCGTCCAAAAAAAGCGCCATTATTGATTGATGAAAGGAAACCGCCAATCCAAACAAAAACCACACTAAATATCTGGTGCGAAGTTTCTTATCTTGAAATGAGTTTAAAATCGGCGAAAGAGGATTCTTGGATATTTTTTTTGTTTTATCCATTTTCTTATTCGTTTCCGGCAAAAAGAAATAAGCTCCAAAAAAATTCAAAGTCGCTAAAATTCCGGAAAAATAAAACGGCAAACTAAAAGAAAATTCGCTTAAAATTCCTCCCAGAATCGGACCTACAACCAATCCCACACCAAAAATAGCTCCAATTATTCCCAAATTAGTTGCGCGTTCTTTTTCATTTTTTGAAATATCCACCAAATATCCTTGCGCGATAGGAAAATTTCCCGCTACCAAACCATCCACAATTCTTCCTAAAAAAAGGGAAAAAACATTTTTCGCTCCGGCAAAAATAAACCAACCTAGAGCCGTGCTTAAAATGCTTATAAGAAGAACCGGTCTGCGACCAATCTTGTCTGACAATGATCCCAAAAAAGAAGCACTAAAAAAAGAAAAGAGAGAGAAAGTCGCAAATAATAAGGTAACTCCGAAAGGAGAAACACCAAAATTCTCTACATAAAAAGGCAATATTGGAATAATGATTCCAATACCTAAAACATCAATAAATACCGTAATAATAATTATCAGTTTTTCTTTGGATATTTTCATAAAAAAATAAAAGGCTTATCGCCAGATTTTTTCAAAAGAAATTTTAGATTGCTTCTTCCAAAACAGTCTAAACTATTTTTTATTTTTAATCAAAAAACAGTCTTTTAACTTTTAAAAACTGTTTTCACATTTTTTATATTTTTAGAAAACTTCTAAATTTTTATATCCAATA